>DATBWO010000001.1:0-2106 GCA_036514775.1 Dehalococcoidia bacterium
CGGCTGGAAACGAGGGAAACCCTTGACAGGTATACCGTTCGGCATCAAAATGATTTCCCCATTCCGGGGACCCAGTACAAAAAGTTGTATCTCGATGCCACCGATCACACGTTGAAATTTAATAAGAACGGTCAGCCGGGCAAGGTTAGTTACGACTCCGCCGGTGGTAAGGCGGTATTTGATTATGCATTCGAAAAAGATACCGAATTGACCGGGTACGCGAGCCTGAAGCTCTGGGTTTCCCCCGAGGAAGCCGAAGACATGGACCTTTTCATTACGCTAAGGAAGTTCGATCATGACGGTAACGAAGTATTTTTTGACGCCTGGTTAATGCAGGGAAGATATCCGGTGGCATTTGGCTGGCTACGACTTTCGCATCGGGAACTGGACAAGGAGAAATCCACTCCATGGGACCCTTACCCCAAGCGTGTCATTGGCCCTGGAGAAAAAGTGAAGCCTGGTGAAATTGTCCCCTGCGAAGTGCCGATATTACCGTCAGGTACGCTATTCCGCCAAGGAGAGACGTTGAGACTGGTCATATCAGGAATATATGGAGGGGGAGAAATTACCGACGTGCCCTATGGTTTCAATGCCTCGATTAACCAGGGGACGCATTCGGTCTATACCGGCGGCAAGTACGATTCTTATCTTCTGGTACCCGTCGTGCCAGCGCGTTAGTGCAGCATTTATCATCGACGATAAACTAGATATTCAAAAGGCGTGTAGCAACAACATTCTTGGACCGCGCATCGACTTGTGGGTTGCGAATCATAAATTGAGGTGAATCAATATCAAGAGTAACCATCTGGACAAATGTGACTGTCACATTTTACTTGTTTGTTACCAAGATAACAAAGCGGCCATTATGAGATGTAGAGATTGTCTTCGTGCCTATCTTTCCCGGTGACACGATAGTTAGTGCACCGAGATAGATTGCCGAGGGCAGAAGGTTACGCATTCACGGCATCCTGTGCACTGGAAAGGGAAGGCAGCAAAAATAACCCAATCGCCAGCGGCTACGCCGGGCTCTCTTCGCTGACGAGGATAAGTTGCAAATACTTTCTCCGGACAGCGGTCCAAGCAAAGCCGGCACTCCAGCGGGTTGCCGCAAGCTTGGGTATCGATTTTTATCTTCACCGTCTATCCCTCACTTTCTACCACGGCAACCTGGCAAAGTCAGTTCTTGGCTTTAGTGTGATAGCTTCCTTGTCGCAGATAGCCCGACAGACGCCGCAACCGTAACACTGCATCATAGCGATGGTAGCTCTCTTCACGGTGTTGGAATAGTGAATAGCCCCAAACTGGCAGGCTAATAAACACTTCTTGCAACCATTGCACAGGTCCCAGTTCACCATGCCCACGTACTCGGCGCGGAATAAATTCTTCATCAGCTTCGTTCTTGTATCGATACGGAAGGACATGCAATCTTGGTCGCAGTTGCAGAGGCCGCCAATGTAAGGTGCTTTGAAGGTATACACGGAGTGAACCAGGCCTTGCTCGTCGAAGGAGCGCAGCAACTTTTTCGCCTCTTCCTTCTCAATTACCTCGAGGCTGTGAGAGTAGTCAGGGTACTTTCCAAGGATGCCTGTCGGGTCAACGCCCACACCGA
Source organism: Dehalococcoidia bacterium (assembly GCA_036514775.1). Lineage (GTDB taxonomy): Bacteria > Chloroflexota > Dehalococcoidia > GIF9 > AB-539-J10 > RBG-13-51-36. The sequence goes on from DATBWO010000001.1 coordinate 1,610, forward strand.
AGCAAAATCGCTCTTGGCGTCCCGTGAACAGTTGGCGGCAGACGCAGGGCAGGCGCACGATGGTGTCTTGCATGTCGATGATTAGCTCTGCGTCCTCAATGGGGACCACCTGCCCCCAATGCTCGGCCTTTTGCTGACGCGTACCCATGCGTCGGATGAAACGTCCAATCAATGGCTTGTGTGCTGTTGTATCGAGCAGCACCATTGCTTTGCCATAGTGCTCTTCGAAGCGAGCCATAAAGTGCTCGAAGAACTCCTGGCGTTTATTCTGTTCCCAGAGTTCACGAGAGTAGTTGCGCATAGTCAGATACCACTTCTTGCCCTCGCCATGCTGGCTACAGAATTCACACATTGGCATCCTCCTTCCAAATCAGCATAAACCGTTTCTGAACCGATATCTCCCTCTGTTCCGAATATTATAGTTCAATGAAACTTTAAGGGCAATACGCCTCTTGGAAGACTCACGGTGTGAGCAGTGCGCCAATTTATGTAGTCAG
>DATBWO010000002.1:0-2046 GCA_036514775.1 Dehalococcoidia bacterium
GTTACCTAGACGGGCTAAAGTCTATCATCAGGGAACTGGCTATGAGCGAGTCGATAGTAATCCGTGGACGAGGTAGCCAGTTTATTTTGAAATACTGGCCGGGAGCCCTTCACGTGCTATTCGTATCTCCGCTCAAGTTGCGGGTGAAGAGAGTTATGGAAGAGATGAAGATGGACGAAGAAAGTGCGAAGAAAGAGATAGCAAGCTTCGATAGCAGTCGGCACCAGTTTATCAAGAAGTACTTCAATGCTGCGTTAGAGGACGCCGTGCATTACGACCTGGTCATCAATACGGAACATCTGAGCTTTGAGGCGGCGGCCTTGATTATTATCAACGCCCTTCAATTCAAAAACTAGGCGTCGAGCAGTTAGCTTGAAGTCTGTGAGAAAAGGTTAATATGCTTGAAGAATCTTTTGGACAACTGGCTTTGGGAAAGATATTGATTTACACGCTTGTCTTCGGCGTTTTTGTCGGTCTTGCCTGGCTTGTCCACTTCTTTCTACGGAAGGTTGTTAAAAGAATAACCAGAAAAACAACGACACTTTTAGACGATGCCATACTATCAGCGCTAGAAAAGCCGGTCATGGCGGTTATCATCCTGGCTGGTGTGTATTTTGCCATCCATTCCTTTTCTATGGAAGCCAACCTGCGTCGGTATGCTTCTCAAGGGCTAGGTATCATGTTGAGCTTGCTGGGTATCTACACAGTAGTGGCTTTACTTGATGCTGCGATGAAGTGGTATCTGCGGGAAGTGCTGGTTAAAAAGCATGAGGTTGGTGTGGCTAGCCGCCTGGTTAGTATGTTCAGAGTTGGTGTATTCATAGTGGCACTGTTTTTGGCAGCACTTGCGACCCTTGGGATACTGGGTATTAGCTTAGCCCCAATCACGGGCTGGCTGGGGGGGCATGGCTGGCGTATTGCATTGATAATTCTTCTTACGGTAGGGTCGATTGTTGCCGTGGGCGAGTTTGTTCCCCACTTGGTAGCCAGATCTTTAGCTCGCCGGACCGGTGAGTCAGAGGAAGAGTCAGGCAAGAGAGGGGACACCTTATCAAGAGTGCTCATCAGTAGCGGGCAGATAACCGTGCTTCTTATGGCAGTTTTCATGGTGCTCTCCGAACTGGAAATAAATATTGCGCCCATCCTGGCTGGGGTAGGTGTGGCTGGTATTGCCATTGGCTTCGGCGCTCAGAGCCTGGTAAGAGATATAGTTAACGGTCTGTTTATCGTCTTTGAGAATCAGTACCGGGTAGGTGACTGGGTAAAAATTGCCGATGTCGATGGGTTGGTTGAAGACGTGAGTCTGAGAAGAACCATGCTGCGAGATTTTAGTGGGACAGTCCACGTCGTGCCGAATGGAGAGATTCGAGTTGCCAGCAACTACACTAAGGAATTGGCCAGAGTGAATATGAATGTGAGTGTTGCTTATGGTGAAGACCTTGACCATGTCATATCGGTGATAAATAGAGTCTGTAAAGAACTTTCCGATGACCACGAGTGGTCCTCTTCGATTCTGGCACCTCTACAGGCATTAGGGGTAGATAAGTTAGGCGAGTCAGGCGTTGAGATTAAGATACTGGGGGAGACAAAACCTATGCGCCCGTGGGCTATTATGCGGGAGCTTCGCCTGAGGCTGAAGAAAGCCTTTGACAAAGAAGGCATAGAGATTCCCTGGCCGCATACTAAGGTTTACTTCGGCAATTCGCCTCCGATTAAGAGCCAGGTTTCTATCGAAGGAAGCAACAGTGACTAAACACAGAACAAAGAAATAGGCACAAGATGTTCTGAGAGTTAGAATCTAGCTGAAGGGGGTGTTATGGCTGGAAATAATGATGTAGCTATCTCATGCCAAAACGTGTGGAAGATATTCGGAGACAGACCGAAGGTGGCTTGGGACATGCTCGACGAAGGGGCGACCAGGCAAGAGATCATCGAGCAGGCAGGCCAGGTTATTGCGGTAAAGGATGTCTCATTTGATGTTCGGGAAAATGAAATTTTTGTTTTGATGGGATTGTCGGGAAGCGGTAAATCGACTCTCCTTCGCTG
>DATBWO010000003.1:0-2664 GCA_036514775.1 Dehalococcoidia bacterium
TTATCTCCTTACAGGACGCCCTCTCATCCATGAAAGGTGGAAAGCCCATTAAGTCTAGAACGGAATTAGCCGCATTGGTTAAGGATACGATAGACGCGCTGAAAGACTTTAAGCCGGAATACGACAGGGCGATGAGGCAAGCGGCGGTAACACCGCGAGACCAGGGCGTTATTGGCGGGCTTAACTTACAAGGCAAGACTTTCCCCCTCGAAGTCGCTAATGCTGTCAACCAAATTCTTAGAAAAGAAGGGGCGTTGTCCGGTGCAGGGCATGAAGTATCAGCGTTTATGCAAGCCTTTAATAGTCTCTATGCTGTGATGAAGGCAACGGGCGACCTTTCCGCAACTGCCATTCAAGGATTACTAAAACTTTATGATAATCCGGTGCAGTGGAGTAAAGCCTTCAATTTACAAGTAAGGGCATTGTTCGATGAAAAAGTAGCAGGTGCTTTCATCCTGGACTTTAATAAAGATGCGGCTGCGGAAGGAACACTTACTGCATCGGAATGGGCAAAGGCTAGTGGACGATATGGCGGTGGGGGGGGATTCCTCACATCTGGCAGCACTATTCAACCTGGTGGGGTAGTTGAGAAGATAAGTAGTCTGCCTATTATTAAACAAGCCAATAGAGCCTTCAGTACTTTCGGAGACACTTTACGGCTAATGACAATGAGAGACCAACTCAAGGCAGAATTGGGTAAAGGTAGAACACTTGCTGAGATTACATCTTCGGGTGACTTAGGGCGTATAGCCGATGGTGCTAACGTAATGACTGGCTGGACTAGGGGAGAGACTGGCGGGAGCCTCGGACGTGTTGTCTTATTCGCTCCCAGATGGTTACAATCGCAATTAGAGACTGTTGGCAAAGCGACTCAGGGTTTACGGCCTAACGCAACTTTAGACCAGGCTATGGCACGCAATGCCCTGTTGAAACTCATAGCTCTAGGAGTTTTGGTTACTGTAGCGGCCAATGCGGCTCAGGATAATGATACTGACTTCCGTCCTATTGTTGACGGGAAACGTAATCCCCGGTTTATGAGAATAAAATATGGCGGCCAGTATTATTCTGTGTTCGGGCCGTGGGACTCACTACTAGGAACGATAATAAACATCGGTACTGGCAGACCTCTCGAAGCTATCAGGCAGAAGGGTTCGGGTATAGTCTCAACCGGATGGGACTTGATAACCGGCAAGGACTATGATTATAAACCTGTTGGTAGTCGCCCTTTCAATGCCGGACAGTTGGCTCAATGGATACTGAAATCATCTATTCCGTTCTCGGCCGGACAGATACCAGAGGGAATCAGCCAGATGGCAGAGGGTGAAGTTATTCCCGGGGCGGTGAAGACTATCTCAACAGTGGTAGGTATCAAAGGTTATTCTACTGGAGAAAGAGAAGCTACCAAGAAACTTGACGAGGCAACTTCCCTAATGGGTAAGTTCGACCAGAAAGGGTTAGATGTAGCGTTAAAACAAGCCGAGAACGATAATGCCTCCGCTTCTAAAATAGCCGCCATAGAAGCGGAGCCAAGAATCTATGACATTAAATCATACCGGCGTGATATTGGCGGTGCTATTGGACAGTTAAAAGACGACCAAAAGGCGGGCTTATCTCCTGTCGTGGCTAACTATTTTAATTATTCCAAGCAAAAAGAATCCTTTGCCAAACTCTCCACCAAAGAGCAGGAAGCCTATATCAAGTCTAACCCCGGCTTCGTATCCCAGCGTATCTTCTGGGGAGACCAAGTTGACTTGCCTGACCTGAAGACAGCAGAGGCGGTAGCAAAACAAGCCCAAGAGTTTAGCATCGAGTTAGACCTCATTCCTGCCTTCCAGTTGACCGATAAAGGCAAGGAAAGAATACCCTCCGACCGGAACCTGTGGAAACCTTTCTTTGACTACTACGACCTGCCCGGAAGCGGTGGTTATCTCTCATACTCTAAGGAATGGGTTGACGCAGGTAAACTCCCTGATAAGTACCTCAAGGATTGGCAGACCTATAACGCCTTGAAAACAGATACCGCAAAGGCCGCCTTCAGGCTAGGACACAAAGAAGCGGCAAAATCTACATGGCGTGACGACTTCAGAAGGGCGAACACCGCTTTCGACCAGTGGCTTATTTCACAAGGCAGTTCACCACTGAAGACACTATCAAGTATTATCGCTTCCCGTAGACCATCCACAGGAACGCCCACGACACGCATCAGCACAGCGTCTGCTGGCTCTTTCAGTGGTGGGAGTAGTATCAGGCGGGGAACGGCAAAGAGCTATCCTAAGTTTAAGAGGCCGAGAGTGTCTATGGCGATGAAGATTAGCGCACCGAGAGCGCCGGGGGTATGATGGCAAAATTAACAAAAGAGGAAAGAGAGATTATACTCCAAAGGTTCCTTGACATTGATGAAAAGTCGAGCGCTTTTAAGGGAATGGGGTTTTCTGTCCGGCTTGCCCTCGATGGTGAATTCGCTGAGTATGCCGAAAAAGAAGGTATAGCAAACTGCGTCATAAATTTTATAGGGTGGCTGCAACAGTCGGGATACGCAAAGCGATTTGCTGAGGTGCTTAATAATGGACGTTGAAGTCTTGATGCAGATAAAAAAAGAGTGCGAGAAGATAGAGGAAGACCCCGGCTTTGGTAAGGTTTTAATCTCTATCGAGCATGGGGAGG
>DATBWO010000004.1:0-4954 GCA_036514775.1 Dehalococcoidia bacterium
GTTATTCACGTAATGTCTCAATTATCCAAGGCATACCCCGTTGTTCAGATTATCGAAGAGGGTATTGGTATCAATCCCTCCAACAGTGTGGTGGAGACGATCAAGAATCCTAAATTTCGCTCTGCTATTGACGCTGTTATAGACCCATTGTTAATAGCGGCAATCGCTCAGGAAATGGACAAAAAAGCCAGTACAGCCGAAGATGCTATAGTAAATCTTTCCATAAACAGTCAACTTCTACCTCCGCAACTGTTGAAGCCCCTAGCCAGAGATAAAACTTCATGGCATAAACTAAAGACTCTCTCGGCTAGTGACAAGTTCTTGTCTCAAATCGATTCTTATAGCAATGAGTTCAAAGCTTACTTCGAACATATAAAGAACGAAGCTAAAGCATCAGAAAAGCACCTCACCGAGGCGAACCTACGCTTAGTGGTCAGTATAGCTAAGAAATACATTGGGCATGGCATGCCCCTCCTCGAGCTTATCCAGGAAGGGAATATTGGCCTTATCCGGGCTGTAGATAAGTTCCAGTATAGGAAAGGTTATAAGTTCAGTACCTATGCTACCTGGTGGATCAGGCAAGGTATCACTCGATCTATAGCTGACCAATCCCGTGCCATTCGCATTCCGGTACATATGGTAGAGACAATTAACAAGCTACTGCGTACAACCCGGCAGTTGGTTCAAGAACTTGGACGCGAGCCAACTTACGAAGAAATTGGCAACCGCCTGGATATCTCCCCAGAAAAAGTAGAAGGGGTCATGGCTTTGTTTTTCCGTGAGCCAATATCGCTAGACATGCCCATTGGTGAAGATGCTGATAGCCGTCTAGGTGACCTTGTTGAAGACCACGCCAGTTTAGCACCTACTGAGGCCACTTCACAGCAACTGCTCAAAGAACAAATAGATAAAGTGCTTGATGAACTTACCGAGCGCGAAAAAAGGGTGCTGCAGCTTAGGTTTGGCCTTAAAGACGGGCATGCTCGAACTCTGGAAGAGGTGGGTAGAGAATTCGATGTAACTCGAGAAAGAATACGACAGATTGAAGGCAAGGCTCTACGCAAGTTACGTCATCCCACCCGTAGTCGAAAACTCAAAGGCTATCTAGACTGATTTCACCTCAAGGGAATGTCAAGCATAGTACCCATCTTTTTAGATAACTTGCCTCGTGTTAGTGACTTAGTCAACTTTTGTATCTCACGAAACTGATTGAGGAGTTGATTAACGTCTTTGGTTGTGGTGCCGCTTCCTCGAGCAATACGGCTTCGCCGTTTGCCATCAATAATGGCTGGATTATGCCTTTCCTCGTAAGTCATAGACAAGATAATGGCTTCTATCTTTTTTAATTGTTTATCACCTTCATCATCCGTCAAAGAGGAAGCAAATCTAGAAAAGCCCGGTATCATTTCCGCCAGCCGTCCTAAAGGCCCCATTCTGTGAATTTGACGCATTTGACTGAGGAGATCATCAAGGTCAAAACCCCCGGTGCGCATTTTCTCTTCCAACTTCTTGGTCTGCTGCTGGTCAAAGGTCGCCTCAGCTTGCTCGATGAGGGTGAGCATATCTCCCATACCCAAAATGCGAGACGCTAAACGGTCGGGATAAAATACTTCCAACGCATCTATCTTCTCACCCGTGCCCAGGTATTTTATGGGCACCCCGGTAACATATCTAATAGAAAGCGCTGCTCCACCTCGGGCATCTCCGTCCATCTTTGTGAGGATGAGTCCCGTGAGTCCGATTTGGCTGTGGAATTCTTGAGCCACTCTTACGGCATCTTGCCCGATCATAGCATCTACCGTAAGTAATACTTCTGAAGGCTTTAGCATGGACTTGGTGTCAGCCAACTCCTGCATCAGGGCTTCATCAATGTGCAGGCGCCCCTGAGTGTCTACTATAACCCACGTCGCTCCCTTTTCTTTAGCTTGATTTAGAGCATGTTGACAAATTGCTGTTGCTGCTACACTAGCATCTTCACTGTATACCGGGATGTCATGTTGCTCACCCAGTAACTTAAGTTGTTCGATAGCCGCTGGTCGGCGGGTGTCAGCAGCTACTAGTAAGGGACGCTGTCCTTGGTGTTTAAGTTGAACAGCTAGCTTCACCGCCGTGGTGGTCTTACCGGAGCCCTGCAATCCCACAAGCAAAGCAACCGCTGGCGAGTCAGCAACCGAAGCTAAACGGCCAGGCTCTCTGCCTAAAATAGCAGTTAATTCTTCGTGGACAATTTTGATAATCTGCTGGGCTGGTGTCAGGCTGTGCAATACTTCAGAGCCAACAGCGCGCTCTCGCACCTTGGACAAGAATTCCTTGACTACCTTAAAATTTACATCTGCTTCCAGGAGCGCCAGCCGTACCTGGCGTAAAGCATCGTCAACGTCCCCTTCGCTAAGCTTGCCTTTCCTGCCAAGCTTAGCAAATACAGCGGTCAGCTTTTGGGTCAAGACTTCAAGCATATTAGCCCCCAAGTATTTTATTCTTGGCTAAATCCCATAGTCAACTCGGTTTGCCATGTCCAGAATTTTCATTTCAAACTGAGAATCATATTGCACTTAACCCAGAATCAGCATACTATAATGGGTTTAATGGAAAATCTTTGGGCACCCTGGCGAATAGAATATATACAAAGAGCCCCGGAAAGCATCTGCATCTTATGCCAGAAACCCGCGGAAAATAACGATGAGGCAAATTTTATCCTTTATCGTGGCCAACACAATTTTATAATCCTGAACGCCTTCCCCTATAATCCAGGGCATTTAATGGTCGCCCCCTATCGGCACATCGCAAATTTATCGGATTTAAGGGATGAAGAGGCAAAGGAACACTTTGACATTATTAAGAAGAGCTTAGAGCTTCTAAAAGAGGCAATGAGGCCAACTGGCTTTAATATCGGCTTAAATATGGGCAAAGTTGCCGGAGCCGGGATAGCGGAGCATATTCATACTCATATAGTCCCCAGGTGGCAAGGTGACACCAACTTTATGCCAGTGTTGTCTGATACCAAAGTCATATCGGAAGCCGTGATTTCCACATACCGAAAGCTAAGAGCGAAGTTATAAATTTAGCGCGGCCAGCCAAATTTATTCCCTCTTGACAAAAATTTATAAACCATCCAAAATTAGTATCGAAATCCGATATTGTAATTCGATAAAATGCTCCAGGACTTTGTACTTGGTTTTATAAGAATCCATATTCTCTACCACGCTAAGGTTGGGCCAATTTATGGAGCCTGGATCATGGAGGAATTAGAAAGGCATGGCTACAAACTAACTCCGGGAACTTTATATCCAATTCTTCATGAATTGGAGGAAAAAGGGTTTTTAAGAAGTCATAGCCAAATCGTGCAAGGAAAGAAAAGGAAATACTACGAAATAACTCCCCAAGGAAGCAAAGCAATTGAAGAATTGAAGCCAAAGATAAGGGAGCTAGTAAGCGAGGTACTAGAATGAGTGGGCTTACCATTCCCATCCTGATGTTTCTTGGTGGCAAGGCGACACTGACTTTGTGCCGGCGTTGTCTGATACCAAGGTCATATTGGAAGCCTTGATTTCCACATACCGAAAACTAAGAGCGAAGTTATGAGCGTAGTTGCCAAATTTCATTTTGCCTACTAAAGGGATTTGTCGTGTATTTCATTATCCTTCTGGGGATTGTCAGCCTATTTGGGGATGTAACCTATGAAGGAGCCAGGAGTGTTACCGGGCCCTACCTGGCTGAGCTGGGAGCAAGCCCCAGTGTCGTTGGTTTGGTAGCTGGCATCGGCGAATTCGTGGGCTATGCTCTACGCCTGGCCTCTGGTTATCTTGTCGACCGCACTAAGGCATATTGGCCTTTGACCTTTATCGGTTATGGACTGCTCCTGTCTATTCCCTTACTGGCATTCGCTGGCTATTGGCAGCTTGCTGCCGTACTTATCATTTTGGAACGGATGGGGAAAGCAATAAGAAGTCCAGCAAGAGATACGATGCTTTCTTATGCCACGAAAGAGGTGGGGAGAGGCTGGGGGTTTGCTGTTCACGAGGCATTGGACCAGATTGGCGCTGTCATGGGTCCTATCGTCTTTTCCCTTGTTCTCCTTTTCCACGGCAGCTATCGTGAGGGTTTTACATTGTTATGGATACCCGCTTTGCTAACTCTGGTTGTTCTGACCATAGCCAGGAAGAAAGTCCCTTCACCGCAGAAACTTGAAGCACCCGGTGAAGCGAGCAAACAAGGCGACAAAGGTAAGCTTCCCCGAGTTTTCTGGTTTTACACCGTATTCACCTTGCTCTCCGTGGCCGGATTTGCCAATTTCCAGTTAATTTCCTACCATCTCCATGTCCAAGGTATCGTCCCGGATGCTCAAATCCCCATAATTTACGCCATTGCTATGGGCGTGGATGCCCTGGCAGCTCTTCTCGTGGGCAAAACTTACGATAGAATTGGGCTTATATCGCTATTGGCAGTCCCTTTGTTAACCTTGCCCATTCCCTTTCTGGCCTTTTCCCATAGCTACAGCCTGGTGCTAATTGGCATAATATTATGGGGTGTGGTAATGGGAATTCAGGAAACGATTATGCGTGCTGCCATCGCTGATTTAACACCTGTAGAACGAAGAGGATTTGCTTATGGAGTCTTCAATACAGCGTATGGAGCCGGCTGGTTTTTGGGAAGTGCCCTGATGGGACTACTCTACGAGCTTTCTATCAACTACTTAATCCTGTTTGCTGTGGTCATGGAGCTAATCTCAATGCCATTATTCTTCTTGGTTAGAAGAGCGGCTTAACCTTTTACCAAAGTGAAACTGGGAGGGGAATTATCAGAATCTGGATGGAATTTGAGAAAGACAGACTGCTTACCGATCCACACATATCATTGTGAGGCATCCCGAGCATAAGCAAAGGGACTCGCCGAAGTAATCTGTTGAGATTGCCACACTTCGCTCGCAATGACGATTTGAGTTGCTAAACCGCTT
>DATBWO010000005.1:0-15039 GCA_036514775.1 Dehalococcoidia bacterium
ATACCAATATGCTCTTCGATAATCTGAACAACAGGGTATGCCTTGAATAATTGAGAAATTATCTGAATAACTACGTCAATGGGTGAAGGGGATTTCTTGTATTTCCTGAAATGGTTATCGTCGATTCTTTCTAAGCTTCTGCCCAGCTCTATCTTCTGGCATAGTAATTTCTCTTCCTGGACCTTGAGAAGTGGCACTCTGCCAATTTCTTGAAGATACATACGAGCTGAGTCATCAATTACCTCATAGTCTCCTAGTGGTGGCGGAGGCTTAACCTCTTCAATTTCCTCAGCCAGTACTTCTTCGGTTTCCTCTTTTTCTTCAACTTCCTCGGTTAAGGTGCTGACATCCTCAACTTCGGCTTCATCGCTGAGTAAGCCTTCAGCCGCTACTTCATCACTATCCAGGTTGATTTCTTCTTCTTTCATTGAATCCACGGTTTTTCCCTTTTTTAACAAAGATGTCCTGAAGTTGTTGCCCGGACCTTATGCCTTGCTCTTCTAGTTTAAGTAACTCTGCGCTTGTACCACCCTTCTCCCTCTCTACCTCAAGCATCGCCTCCTTCTCAGTTTCTAATTTCCGGGATAACCTCTCCTGTAGACGTAGAATATAATCGGCTAAAGCCAAGTGTCGTGTTCGCTCGCTCTCCCGTATGGCTGGCGGGAAAATTTTATTAACCAAATAGTATAAATGTTCTAATAGACTCGTGTCAAGTTTACTTTCAAGGTTCGAGACATCAGAAGAATGCTGCCATTTGACAAAGACCTCCCGATTTTCTGTGGATTCGAAGTGCTCTGGTGATAACTCTCGAGCCAAAGGACGAAGCTCTGGGTACTGAAGGAGAAGTGCCAGGCAGTATTCTTCAATAGGGCTGGATACAAACTGGCGGGCCAGGCGAAATTGCTCTGTGGGCTTGCCAAGTTGAGGCCTTTTCCGACCGGCTTTTGATTCCCGCAAGGCGGCTTTTATGGCGGACTCTTCGATTTTTAATTCACGTGCCAATTTCTTCAGGTAATGGGATTGTTGTACAGGGTCTTTTATTTCATAAATTGAGGGCAGGAGTTTTTGTACAGCCAGAGACTTGTCTCTGGCCTTATTGATATCGACTTTGCTTATTACAGATTGAAATGCAAAGTCTAGAATAGGCATAGCTTGTTCTACTAGTTTTTGCCAGAGAGCAGGGTCCTCGCTTATTACTTCGTCAGGGTCCTTGCCTGGAGGTAATAAGATGACATTGGCTTCAGCATTGGAGTAAGCTAATATCGCTTTGCCTCGCAAGGTGGCTTCTTCTCCAGCAAGATCAGCATCGAGTGCCAGGGTTATGTTATTGGTTAACCTCTTAATGCCTTCCACTTGCTTCTCAGTCAAAGAAGTCCCCATTGAGCCAACTACATTTTGCCAGCCGTGCTGGTGAGCAGTGAGAACATCCATGTAGCCTTCCATGATTATTACTAAGTTTTTCTTTTTAATGGCAGATTTAGCTTTATCAATGCCATACAAGCTGCTACTCTTATCGAAAACCGGTGTTTGGGGAGAGTTGATATATTTAGGCAAGGAGTCATCCAGAACTCTGGCTCCGAAACCAGTGACTCGACCCTGGATATCACATATAGGAAACAGCAGCCGGTTGCGAAATCGATCGTAACTACCTCCTTCCTCCTTCTCGATTATTAGACCGGCTTCTACTAGCTCCTTTTCTGCGTAACCTTTACCCACCAGATAATTCTTAAGGGTTTCCCAGGCATCAGGGCTGAAACCGAGACGGAACTCTTTGATAGTCTCAGACACTATCTTTCTTCTTGTCAGATAGCTTCTCACTGCCGCGCCTGCCTTAGTGCTCGAGAGTAAATGGTGATAGTATTCAGCAGCTGCCTCATTGATCTGAAATAATCTCTCTTTCTTCTCATCCTCAGCCTTGCTTGGCGCCTCAAGGGGGCTTAAAGTTATGCCTCCCCTTTGAGCTAAAAGACGAAGAGCTTGGCCAAAATCAATGCCGTCCTTTTTCATGATAAAAGAGAAGATATCGCCGCCAGTTCCACAGGCACCAAAGCAATGCCAGCTTTGTTGCTCAGGAAAGACAAAAAAGGAGGGGTGTTTCTCACTGTGGAAGGGGCATAAACCTTTGAAGTTACGCCCCGCTTTTTGTAGAGTCACATACTCAGAGACAAGCTCTACTATATCTAATCTCTGCTTTACCTCTGTGATTACGCTCATGGAGATATCTCTTCAGCTAATCTTAGCGCATATTGGTCGGTCATCCCAGCAATGTAATCAATGACTTTGCGCTCCTTACTATCCGCCAAGGAGGCCAATTCTCGGGGTAATCTGTCCTCGTGCTTCAGGAAATGAGAATATAACAGACGTAATACCTTTCCCGCCTTTACCGCCTCCTCTCCAGCTAAGCTGGGATAATATACCTTGTCAAATAGAAACTGGCGGAGTATGTTAGTTGCTCTGAGAACTTCAGGGCTCATGCCTATCGTTGGATTATTTACATTGTCATTGCCACTAACAGGCCAGGAGCAGTTTATGATATCACAAACCAGGGTATTAATTCGCTGTGAATGCGCATGTCCCAGAGTTGTTACTACTGGCTTGGGTAAATCATTCTGGGAGATAATGCCGGCTCTTATGGCATCTTCGACGTCGTGGTTAACATAGGCCACGATATCGGCTATCTTGCATATTTGTCCCTCTAAAGTATTGACATCCCCCCATCCCTCTCCTAAGATTTCAGCTTGTCCCTTGGAGTGATTGAGGATGCCATCTCGCACTTCCCAGGTAAGATTTAGTCCCTGTCCCTCCCTCTCCAATAAATCAACTACTCGTAAGCTTTGCTCATTATGCCTGAAGCCACCGTGATACAACTCGTTTAAGACCTCCTCGCCTATATGACCAAAAGGCGTATGCCCTAAATCATGTCCCAGAGCAATAGCCTCAGCGAGGTCCTCGTTGAGATTTAGAGCTCGAGCTATAGTTCTGGCTATTTGGGATACTTCCAGAGTGTGCGTAAGCCTGGTGACATAATGGTCACCCAAGGGAGCAATAAAAACCTGCGTTTTGTGTTTTAGCCGACGGAAGGCCTTGGAATGGATAATACGGTCACGGTCACGTTGGAAACTGGTTCTTATGGGGCATGGTTCTTCCCACTTCAGTCGACCACGACTGAACTTACTCTTGGCAGCATAAGGGGAAAGGGCTTCTTCCTTCTTCTCTGTCTGCTCACGGATATTAGGCTTGTTAACCATGGAATCATTGTAATAAATCAATCCAAAAAAGTCTTGCGACTTCTGCGAGACCGCGGATACATTTGATTCTAAATTAACGAGGCCCCACAAAAATTGCCAGATTTTCGCGGGGTGGTTTATAGCAAGTCAAGGCAAAATCTTTAATTTACCGCAGCAGCACCCACACGTCCTCACGCAGATTCTCCTTTGGTTCTTGATTTTATCCTATTTTCTACCTCTGCGATATTTAACCTCGTCGACAGTACCACATCCGGGTTCAAAGACATTGAATCTATCCCACACTCAACCAGAAACTCAGCAAACTCAGGAAAATCACTCGGCGCCTGACCGCATATCCCTATCTTTCTCCTTGGCTTATGATTATGTGCCGCATCTATGACTTGCTTCACCAGTCTTTTCACCGCTTCATTTCTTTCATCAAATATGTGTGCCACGAGTTCGGAATCCCTATCCAAACCAAGAGTTAATTGCGTTAAATCGTTCGACCCTATGCTGAACCCATCAAACACATCGGCGAATTCCTCCGCCAAAATCACATTGGATGGTATCTCGCACATCACATACACTTCCAACCCATTTTCCCCTTGCCTTAAGCCAAAATCTTCCATGGCTTTTATTACCTGCCTCCCTTCTTCCGGCGTCCGGCAAAAAGGGACCATCACCTTCACATTGGTCAACCCCATCTCGTCTCTTACTTTCTTTATCGCCTGACACTCTAAACCAAAGGCAGGCTTGAACCTTTCATCATAATAACGGGATGCTCCCCTCCAGCCGATCATGGGATTACTTTCTTTCGGTTCGTAGCGATACCCCCCAACCAAATTGGCATACTCGTTCGTCTTAAAGTCAGAAAACCGAACGATGACCTCATTGGGATAAAACCCCGCCGCTATTTTCGCTATCCCCATGGCTAAATTGTCAATGAAAAACTCCCTTTTATCATCATATGATGCACTCTTCTTATCTATTTCTTCAATTACCTTCGCCAATTTTTTGTCATTACCCGCTGCTTTCTTCAACTCATCATATTCTATTAGCGCCATAGGATGTATGCCGATATAGGAATTGATGATGAACTCCTCCCGGGCCAAGCCCACGCCATCGTTAGGAATTTGACTTTGAATGAACGCACCATCAGGAATGCCAAAATTCATCATTATCCTGGTGTCGGGTCTCGGAATCTTACTCACTTCTACTTCGTCTATTCTGTATTTCAATTTCCCTTCGTATATCCTGCCTCCACCTCGCGAACAATCTACCGTGACCTCTTTTATGTCTTTCAAGACCTCCGTCCCCTTGCCGGTGCTAATTACACAGGGCACCCCAAGCTCACGACTCACGATAGCTGCGTGGCAGGTCCTGCCACCCTTGTTTGTAATTATGGCACTAGCAATCTTCATTATTGGCTGCCAGTCGGGGTCTGTCATATCGGTGACCAAAACTTGACCCCTCTTGAATTTGTGGATTTCATTACTGTTTTCTATTACATGCACTTCGCCTTGCCCTATTTTTGTGCCCACTGCTTCCCCTTTTAGCAGCAACTTCCCCTCTTCTTCAAGCACATAAGTCCTCAGCGAAACTAAGTCCGTTTGTGAATGCACTGTCTCTGGCCTGGCTTGGACTACGAAAAGTTCCCCGGTTACCCCATCCTTTGCCCATTCAATATCCATGGGCAGGCCATAATGTTCCTCTATAATGCAAGCCCACCTGGCGAGAGCCAGAACTTCATCATCACTCAACACGAACTTTCTTTGCTCCTCAACCTTGACTTCTTTTTGCTCCGTTCCAGCTCCATCTCGCTGGTAGACCAATTTCTTCTCCTTCGTCCCCAGCCTCTTTTCTACAATGGGTCTGAACCCCTCTTTTAGAGCGGGTTTGAAAACGTAAAACTGGTCTGGATCAACAATTCCCTGTACCAAATTCTCTCCCAGACCATAAGCCGCAGTTATATAGACCACATCCTTGAAGCCCGAATCTGTATCTATGGAAAACATGACACCGGAGCAGGCTAGATCAGAACGAACCATCTTCTGCACCCCCACCGAGAGGTAAACGTTGAGGTGGCCAAACCCTTTGTCCACCCGGTAGGAGATTGCCCGGTTTGTGAACAAAGACGCAAAGCAGTCCATGATCTTCTCTAAGAGGTCACCTTCTCCACGCACGTTCAAATAAGTCGTTTGCTGCCCCGCAAATGAGGCTGTAGGTAAATCTTCGGCTGTAGCACTGCTTCTCACAGCAACATCGACGTTCTTTCCAAATCTCTCTTCCATCTTTCGATAGCAAATTCTTATCTCCTCTTCCAATTCTTTAGGATAGGGAGATTTTGCTATCAAATTCCTTATCTTCTCGCCCCTCTTCGCCAAATTTTTCATATTATTTGTATCCAAGCTCGCTAAAGTATCTTTGATTTTTGGGCTGATGCCTGCTTTCTCTACCACATACTTATATGCTTCAGCAGTAATGG
Source organism: Dehalococcoidia bacterium (assembly GCA_036514775.1). Classification (GTDB taxonomy): domain Bacteria; phylum Chloroflexota; class Dehalococcoidia; order GIF9; family AB-539-J10; genus RBG-13-51-36. The sequence goes on from DATBWO010000005.1 coordinate 5,713, forward strand.
CAAATCCCGGGGGAATGTTTACCCCTTCCTTACCCAGATTTCTTATCATTTCCCCAAGAGATGCGTTTTTACCACCAACTAAAGCTACATCTTGTGCTCCAATCTCCTCAAACCATTTCACAAATTTCATGGTTTTACCCCCGCTTTACAAAGTATGGTCATATACGCGCATGCCATTTCAGCCAAATCTGCCTCCTTGCTTATAGACAGTTAAATTAAAAACAAAGCCTTATTATATCATGCTTCAACAAGCCCCGAAGAAGAGGAATTTTTGCCTCTTCTGCTTGGGCTCTACTGCAGCCAGTCTACTACCCCATTAAGAATCCCCTTCGCTTCTTTTTCGTGGGGATCCCACAAATGCCACTGCCTAAATCTGGGCCCCCCTGAAAAACGAGGTTTTTCAGGGGTAACTAGCCTATCCTCTTCCCATCTGCTGCAGCGCCATTTTAATCCTGTCTTCTAAGTTTAGCTCCTCAGAATCTGGAAGCTTAGAGATAGCTTTGGTGGCTTCCGTTAAAGAGTAGCCCAAGCCAGTTAAAGCAGCTATGAAATCAGCATTCTCTGGGGCCAAGGGCAGGGCTATCTCTTGCCACTCTTTTTCCAATTTGCCCTTGAGTTCAACGACAAGGCGGCTGGCCAATTTTTTACCAATGCCGGGCGTTTGGCTGATGAGGTCGATATCGCCGCTGGTTATAGCCATGACAAGTTGTTCAGGATTCAAAGTCGAGAGCAGGGCTAAAGCCACTTTAGGGCCAACTCCGGAGACGGAAATAAGGTTTTTGAACAAAGCTAATTCCTCGCTTGTGGCAAAACCGTAAAGAGAAATATTATCCTCTCTCACGTGGAGATGAGTATAGAGGGAGACCTTGCCTTTAACAGCTCCTAATTGGCTTAAAGTTGAGCCGGGGACATGTACCCGAAAACCTATTCCGCCGACATTAATGATAACGGAGCCGTTACCACGATATTCCAGTATTCCTTCTAATGTAGCTATCATTTCGGCGTATGTTCAGTGAGCCATTGGCTAAGGCGCATCTGTTGAATATGACACATGGCCACAGCCAGGGCATCTGCAGCATCGCTAGACTGAGGCAGCTCGGAGAGTTCGAGCTGGACTCTTACCATTTCCTGGACTTGCTGTTTATCGCTTTGCCCATAGCCGGTTATTTGCTTCTTTATCTTGGCTGGTGAGTAATAGTAGATGGGCAATCCCTGGTTGACTGCTGCCAGGATAGCCATAGCTTGTGCTCTACCAATAGCGAACGCTGACCTTACATTGTGTCCGATAAAGGGCTCTTCAATGGCTACTTCGTTTGGTTTATGCTTGGCGATAATTTTGCTCAATTCATTGTAGAGAGAGCGCAGTCTTTCCTCCATAGGAAGCCGGGCTGATAGAGTGATTACTCCGCAATCTACCATATGTATTTCCTCTTCGCCATCCACTACACCATAGCCTAAGTTTATAGTACCAGGGTCAATACCAAGAATGCGCATGTTAAGCTCACCCCAAAAGGTGACAAGACTTTTTGGGGATCCCCATAAAATTAAACCGGGGGCCCACGGAAATCTTGCGATTTTCGTGAATGGATTTAGGTCCGGCTACGCAGCTTTTCTAAAGTAGCCTCAGAAAAATCAAGATTGGAGACAACACGCTGTACATCGTCTAAACCTTCTAGCTCGTCGAGGAAACTCAGGGCTTGAACTGCTTTATTTTCCTCCAGCAACATTGTAGTGTTAGGCATTAGCGAGAGCTCCGCCGAAATCACATGCTCTTTCTCTTCAATAACCTTTCTTACTTTTTCTAAATCTTGCGGTTGCGTGTAAATTTCCACATAACCCTTTTCGGTCTTGAAATCTTCAGCTCCGGCATCGATAGCTCGCAGTGCTATTTCTTCGGCATTCGAGGCGTTGCTTTCTACAGTGATCACTCCTCTATTCTTAAAGAGCCAGGAGACACAACCAGTCTCACCAAGATTCCCCCCATGGCGGGTGAAGAGACGGCGCACATCCTGAACAGTGCGATTACGGTTATCGGTCAAGGTTTCCACCATAACTGCTATTCCGCTTGGCCCGTAGCCTTCGAATTTCACCTCAGCTAAGACAGCTGCCCCGGCTTCACCGCTACCCCGTTTTATAGCCCTCTCGATATTATCCGAAGGCATGTTATTATCACGGGCTTTCTGTACTGCTAAACGTAACTGGAAATTACTGTCTGAATTAACTCCACCCTGGCGCACTGCAACTATGATTTCTCGAGCAAGCTTGGTAAATATCTGCCCGCGCTTGGCATCAGCTGCCCCTTTCTGCCGCTTAATATTTGCCCACTTAGAATGTCCTGACATGCTATCCTCTATATCATTTTATCACTGCAACCCCTAAAAAATAAAGCAAGTATCCTCGTTCAGTACCTTAGTGATTCTTTTTTGTCATTGCTACGCTTCACTCGTAATGACAAAAGGCGATTATGCTCTGATTTCATCGGAACAACTACACAAATCTGGAGCCTATCCTTTTTAACCCTTCTGTGTAAGGTTCCCTAATTATGCCTTTTTCGGTGATTATGGCAGTTATATAGCCATGAGGAGTGATGTCGAAGGCGGGATTGGCGGCTCTTATGCCTTGGGGTGCAATGGACACTCCCTGGATATGAGTTACCTCATCAGGGCTTCGCTCCTCAATTGGGATTTTGTCTCCCGAGCTTAAGGAAAGGTCAATAGTGCTGGTGGGAGCAGCGACATAAAAGGGGATTTTATTTTCTTGAGCCAGCACTGCCAGAGTATAGGTGCCGATTTTATTGGCGACATCGCCGTTGGCAGCAATTCTGTCGGCGCCCACAATGACACAGTCTACCTTCTTCCGATGCATGAAATAGCCAGCCATGGAATCGGTAATCAAAGTCACCGGGATGCCTTCTTGCATTAGTTCCCAGGTAGTGAGCCGGGCTCCCTGGAGAAGGGGACGAGTTTCCGTGGCAAAGACGCTCTCTCTCTTTCCCTGTTCTTTAGCAGCTTTGATGACACCCAGGGCAGTGCCATAGCCGGCGGTGGCTAAGGGACCGGCGTTGCAATGAGTAAGCAGAGTGAAACCATCTTTGATAAGTTCGGCTCCGAGTTGGCTGAGCTGCTTGGTGGCAGTCATTTCTTCCTGGTGAATCCGCTTTGCTTCATTTAGAAGCGAATTCTTTATTTCAGTAACGCTATCTCCCCGGGCAGCTTTCTTCATCCTGCTGATAGCTTGAAAAAGATTGACCGCTGTAGGCCGGGAGGCAGCAAAAGTTTGCATGACCTGGTTCAATTGAGCGAGAAATTCCTCCTTATTGGCTGTTTTAATACCTGATGCCCCCAGAGCTATGCCGTAGGCGGCAGCGACCCCGATGGCTGGTGCTCCGCGAACCCTCATTTCCTTAATAGCCAGAACTACATCGTGGTAATTATCCAGGTCGGCGAAGATTTGCTCCCCGGGAAGCTTGCTCTGGTCCAGTATCCTTAGCTTGCCATCGAGCCATTCTATTGTTCTAGCCATTCCCGATTGCATCGGGATTAGTATAATCTAAAGGATGAACACAAAGGAAGTACTAAAGGAGCGTTTAGTAACACCCTATTGTCATTCTGAGCCCTTCGCTTTGTGTCATTCTGAGGGAGCGAAGCGAGCGAAGAATCTCGCTCAGGATAAACTCCGCGAAGAATCTAGACCATTCCCCTTCGTTTCGCTCAGGGTCAGGGTGACAAAATAAACAACCTGACAGCGCCAAAAAATTTGATAACCTGAAATAATAATGCTATCCTTATTACTTTAATTTCATCCGTCTGGGAGGTAAAGATGGCCAAGATTTATTTCATAGATGTTACCAATCGCGATGGCGTTCAAACTGCACGCCTCGGTCTATCCAAACTGGAAAAGACCATGATAAATATGTACCTCAACGAAATGGGTATCTTCCAGTCCGAGTTTGGTTTCCCGACGACGAGACACGAATCGTTTTACCTTCAGGCGAACCTGGAATTAGCTGAGATGGGCGTCCTGAGACCCATCCACTTAGGAGGGTGGATAAGAGCAGTTGTCGCTGACGTGGAAAAAGCCTTCCAGCTTGTCCCGAATATTAAACACCTTAATATTTCTATTTCCACATCGGACCAGATGATTCAAGGCAAATTCCTGGGCAAAAAGAGCCGAGAAGATATTTTAAGCATGATGGTCGATGCTGTAGAAGCAGCCCGCGCCCACGGAGCTGAAAGCATAGGTGCCAATGCCGAGGATGCCTCCAGAACAGATATTAATTTTTTAGTCAGATTCGGCTCGGCCGCCAAGGAACATGGAGCTGACCGGTTTAGATATTGTGATACCCTGGGCTATGACAACCCATTTACTATTTACGAGAGTGCCAAAACGCTAGCGGAGCATGTCGGAATGCCCATTGAACTCCACTGCCACGGTGACCTGGGAATGGCTGTGGCTAATTCCATTGCCGGCGCTAAAGGAGCTATAGACGGTGGACAGGATGCTTACATCAACACTACAGTCAATGGAATTGGGGAAAGAGCCGGCAATGCCGACCTTATCGCCACAGCTCTCGCTGTCACCAAATCCAAGGGATTCGTGGGAAAATATCAACTGGCAAAGCCCATAGACCTGAAAAAAGCCTGGAAAATAAGCCGATTTGCCAGCTATGCTTTTGCTGTCCCCATACCCATAAACCAGCCGGGGGTTGGAGCCAACGCTTTCGCCCATAGTTCCGGTATCCACGCCGATGGCGTATTAAAAGACCCCCAAAATTATGAGCTATACAGCTTTGACGAAGTGGGCAGAGGTGAACCGGAGCTTGTAGAGACCGGCCGGGCGATATGCTCGGGAGAATATACCGGAATATCCGGCTTCAAACATATAATGGGCCGGATGGCGATGTCCTTTGACGATGCGGCGCAAGCTGAAGAGGTTCTGGAATTAGCAAGATATGCTAACGTGGAAGCGCAAAAACCACTGGTGGAGGATGAACTACTTTTCATTGCCAAATATCCCAAAATTGCCAAAAAACTGTTGACACTTATACCGCCAGAGTAAGCCGTCCTTGACATCAGTGCCTCTTCCATTCGATAATATAGATAAATTGCGGGTGTAACTCAGCGGTAGAGTGCTTGCTTCCCAAGTAAGACGTCGTGGGTTCGAATCCCATCACCCGCTGTGTTGATAACCATAATATCAAAAAAGTAATTGGAAAATGAGAATAAAGCTAAATAATAGCCAGTTGGCCGGGTTAGCACATCAGCTTCCTTTCGAAGTGATAGTGGAGGATCCCCGGGATGTTAAGGGCCTATTGGAAATATTAGGCCACAATATGCCCTGGGACGAAATGGGGCTTAATAAATTTGGCGACCCCCTCAGGAAGCCCAACAGGGTAACCTTCTCCGTGGAGGCAATTGACGGGGGATTTGTCTGCGACATTCACCCCGCTTTCGCTATTTACATTTCTAATCTTTTGTCAGTAGAAAAATAGTCTGCGCATAGTTTCACAAATTTATGGGCCGTTAGCTCAGCTGGTAGAGCACCTGACTTTTAATCAGGGTGTCGTGGGTTCGAATCCCACACGGCTCACCAACTAAATCAGGCTTACTGATTTATGGCATGCTAAATAAGAACTAAGGCAGTCGAGTTAGTGGTAACCTATGTAGATACCCGTTATCTTCCAAGCATCATTCTTCACCAGCCAAGACTCGAATGGCAAGCTTTGGTCGCCAGTATAGATAACGGTACCACTCATATAACACGTGGTGTTACCCCCACTGGACTCTCCATCAAAGCTGCTGACATTCAAGCGCTCGTAGCCTGCAAATAAATCATAGTGGTCTTCGATGAACTCGGCGAGTTCTTCTTCAGTAACCCACTGGGGAGACCAACAAGCATACGCTGCTTCTGTATTATTTGCCGCCCCGGCTTCCATGAATTCCTCCATAACCGGTTTGGCCCCAGAAAATATCCCAGAAATCTGCGTCGTAACGATAATCACTATCACTACTATTACGGCGATACCTACCCCTAAGCCGATAATGAGGGGCTTCTTTATACCACCTTTTTGCATATGATTCTTATTTATTGTTCCAAACATTTGCACCTCCCTTTATTATTGGAAATAGTTCACGTATGATTCTTGCTATTATATAACTTTTTGTTTTATTGTCAATATTCCTTTTGCTAACGAACTTTTCACTACTATAATAAACCGAAAGTGACCTGCGGTGCAAATCGAATCTAAATCTCCAGTAAAAAGGCATCAGGAATTACTTCTTTTCACGCTCATGGCCAAATTTTTTATATCTTCTAATCAGGGTGTCGCGGGTTCGAGTCCCGCACGGCCTACTCAAGTTTCCCTGGTTAATATAGTTATAAGACATCCCGGTCAAACTAATCAGTACCACTTCAAGGATATTGACTAGGGTGTTACAATGTTCTTAATGAAGGGCTATACACTGAGAGAGGCTGCCCAGGCTTTAGGCGTCTCAATAGTTACCATCCGCCGGTATATCAAGTCCGGCAAGCTCAAGGCCAGGCTAGCCCCTTCCAAGTTCGGACCGTCATACATTATCGACGACCTACCCATGCTCACTAAGCCATTATCAGATAACACCCCATCGACCCAACCCCTTATCAATAGGATAGAGCAATTATCCCAGGAAGTCGGCTACTGGAAAGCTAAAGCTGAAATGCTTCAGGAACAATTATTGCTTCTGGAGGCCCCTAAGCAGACTCCTAAGCAAAAATGGTGGCAAAGGCTATTCAGGCCTCGGCAATAAATAAACAAGGCCTGATCACTAGCCCGGAGTGAGCAAGGTTAATCCATAGTGCTTACATTATCAACTTCGATTAGAAGCCATGTCCATACTGGACAGGAAGAATTAGACGCAGACAGAGTTTAATGCCCTTTCTCGGGCCTCTCAGGTGCATTCTAGCAGGAATTCCAGGGGCCTCCAGCCTCAAAAATTGGCTTACTATGAATCAAATATTATGCCCCAGAATACTCCCGCATTCTGAAAGGGAAATTCTCGAAGCTAAACCGCCAACAGAAGAATCCTGGAGGTTACCCACTTCTATGCTCAGGGACAAACCTTTTGTATAGGGCGTCACAGGTTCGAATCCTCTACTGCCTACTCTCTGCTGCTTCTTCCTTTTTCTGTGACAATCAAATCAAATTTAACCAGCTTAAAAACTCGTCACCCCAGATACCCTATCAATTCGCGGCTGCGACTTGGATGGCGCAACTTAGCCAGTGCTTCTTTTTCAATCTGGCGTATCCGCTCTTTGGTGAGACCTAACTCTGTGCCAACCTCCATTAGAGTTCGACTGCGCTCATTGCCCAGTCCAAACCTCAGCTCAATGATACGTCGCTCTCGGGGTGTCAGCGACTCTAATGTCTTGTTCAATTCTTCTCCGAGCAGGCTGGCAGTGGCCTCTTCCTCAGGCTGCAGAACTGCCTGGTCGGCAATGAAATCACCAAGTTGGCACCCGTCTTCTCCTACAGGTGTCTCCCAAGAAACAGACCCGCTGGAAATCATCTTAAGCAGCGATTCTATCTTTTTGGACGGCAGTCCCATCTCAGAAGCTAGTTCTTTCTCAGTCGGCTGGCAGCCAAGCTTTTGAGCTAAAGTATTCCTGGCCCGTGCCAGCTTCGTCAAATCGTTAACCACGTGTCCCGGCAGGCGCACAGTGCGCGACTGGTCATTAACTGCCCTGTTGATTGCCTGCCAGATCCAGGGAATAGCGTAGGTACTGAACTTGCAGCCTCTGCGATGGTCGAATTTCTGCACTGCTTGCATTAACCCGATATTGCCTTCCTGGATAAGGTCAGGTAGAGGCACGCTCCAGCCGATATGTCCCTTGGCCACGCTTACTACCAGGCGCAAATTGGCTTGAATCATGTGGTGGGTTGCCTGATGTGACCTTTCTCTTATCTGCTCAAAGTGCCTGACAATTTCTGGGCGATGCGCCTCCAGTTTTTTACGGAACCCCGGCGACCGCAGTATCTTGCCAAATTCAACCAGGGAACTTTTCTGGCCTGCCTCTGACATGATATGCCAGGGTATCAGCCGGCTGTCCAGCGACAATTCAATAACGCTCTCCTCGATTCCGGTTGGGCTTACTCCGGTGATTTTAGATATAGCGCTGAATAAACGCTGCTCTATATTGCCATCGATGGCACGACGTAAATCCGGGTGCGATACCTTCTCGGCCATACTCCCCTGAGAAGGAAGTTTGAGATACTGGCAAAGGGCTTCGAAAGGCAAACGCGCTCTACTGAGTCTCTTCGCTAAAGCTAACAACAGGTCGATTGCCGAAGGCTGAGCGCCATGCTCGGCAACCCAGTCCTTCTCAAGTCGGGTAAGGTGCTTCCCATCCTCTATCTGGCTGGCCAGCATTTTCGCCTCTTCATCATTGAGCAGGGGAGTTTGCCCCACTTCAGCGAAGTATAAATTCAACGAATCCTCACCAGGTTCCATCTTCCGCTTCTGAGGCGTAATATCAAGCTCGGAGAATTCCTCTTCCCGGCCAATTTCCTCACCAGCCAACTTCAATTCCTCATTCCCCGAAGAAACTTGCTCTCTATCTTTAACGTTTTCTAAAACCGGTATCATCTTCAGCCTCCTTTATACTCTTCGTTCGGTCAACTACATCTTTCACGCAAAATCATTGTAGGTAAGGAGGTAACCTTTGTATGCGACTTTTGTCTCATACGGACATGGCGATGGGATAGGGCAACATGGGATACCAAAAGATTGGGCAGGGAATCGGGTGAAAATATTGTATAAGAGGTCTTAGTCGGTCTCTAGGGCTCCTGGATGATTATCTCAAAGGGGCAACTTATGGCCCCGGTGGGACAAACGGCTTCGCAGTCTGTACACCAGTCGCACTCCACTGTCTCGATAATGGTAATAATTTTGTTAATTATCGCCAGAGTATGGCAGTGGCACACGCCAACGCATAGCCCGCAGCCGTCGCACTTTTGGGTGTCTATAACAGGCATTTCAGCCACGTTTTTCAGTCTCCATTTTGATTATTTTAAAAGCAAAGGCGCTACCTGTCTGTGATTTTTGTCTCAAGAAGGCACCTCCATTATCTTCTGGAGAGCTTCTTTATCCGTAATTATTATGCGATGGCGATCCAACTTGATCGCCCCTTCTTCCTCTAATGCCTTTAGCGACCTACCCACTACCTCCCGAGCAGTACCCGCCATAGCTGCCATTTCTTGCTGTGTAAGCCGTGGCCCCCGGCCTACTTCACCTCCGATGTGCTCAAGGAGTATCTTGGCTACCCTGCCGATGACATGCCTGAAAGACAAAT
>DATBWO010000006.1:0-15514 GCA_036514775.1 Dehalococcoidia bacterium
TAAAAAGCGGCCAAACCGGCTTTCTGTTCCTGCCAATGTTCATCATTCGGAACGATATAATAGCCTTTCTTATTGAACTCTTCCCAGCTAATATATTTCGCGACACCAGAGGCCTCATAACCGGCTTTAATCCATTCCTCAGGGCTTTTACCGTCGGTATATTCTTCGAGCAGGTTAAATCTGGCGGCGATATCACAAACAATCTGGTAATTGCTCTTTGCTTCTCCCCGCGGTTCGATGGCCTTAGGCTCGGGATATGCCATATAAAACTGTCCGCTCATAGTTTCGACACCAATATCATCGCACTCCATCTTGGTAATCGATGGCAATACTATGTCTGCCAACAGACAATCATTTTCAAACCATGGGTGCTGGGCTAACACAAATTCTATCTTCGGACTTCTTAGCGCCCGGACGAAATCGTTGGTATCGTTCCAGCAACTCATCCAAGAAGGACTGTCCGTCCATATCATGTGTATCTCTGTGCTATCAGGTAAAGGATATTGATAAGGAATAAATTGCTGGTCGGTAGAGTCGCGGGAAAGAGTAGTGCCATACCATTTTAACGGGGGCCGCAGAATGGCGTCATGAATCTTATTTTTAGGGATGAACTGACGGGGTGTATCCGTATAACGCCAGCCTCGTTGGACATCTGATAAATCCGGTATGTATTTCGGATGGGGGAGAGGAATATTCGTTTTCTTATTATAGAGACCCCATTCGTTCATTTTAAACTGGTGGACGCCGGGTTTGCCAACGCCTTGCATCGCTAGCAGCAAAATTTGGAGCCTGGCCGGTTCCGTAGCGTAAGGTCCCCGGATACCGGGGCCTCCATTACCCATCGCAAAACTGATCCTATGCTTGCTCCAGTATATGGCTAGTGCTTTGATAGTGTAAGACGGTATGCCGGTTATAGGGGACGCCCATTTAGGTGTTTTGGGAACGCCGTCTTCTTTACCGAGAACGTAGTCCTGGAATTTTTCGAAACCCTTGGTATGTGTTTTTACATATTCTTTATCGTAGCTACCTGCCGTCATCCAGACATAAGCGACGGCGAGGTATAATGCGGCATCTGTATTAGGCAGTATCGGAATCCATTTATCGCTATGGACAGCCGCTCCGTAATTTAAATCCGGGCTGACGTAGATAGACTTAATCCCGATTTCCGTAAACCAGTAACATAACCGACTGGCCAACTGACCGTCGAAGGCCCAGGGAGTCGTCTCCGGGTCGCAGCCCCAGAAAAAGATGGCATCCGTGTTTTTAGATACATCGGAGATAACGTTAGTGACCGGAGTCATCTGACCAAGATTCTCGCAACCCCAGACATGTTTGGCACCCCAGTACCAGCCTTCCCAGCTGTCCGTATTCCGGGTTTGCAGCGTATAACCGCCTAATAACCGCAGGAGCTTGCGGTGGCAGCCGTGGGCCGCATTTATCGCCATCGTTTCACCATGTCCGTCCGACTGGGAGAGAATAGCTTCCATGCCATATTGCTGCTTGATCCGTTTGATTTCGCTGACAATGATATCTAAGGCTTCTTCCCAGCTAATCCGGACATATTTACTGGTACCCCGGTTTTGCGGATTCCTTTCCCCCTGTGGATCCCAATCCACCCTTTTCATTGGATAGGGCACCCGGTTGGGTGAAAAAACCCGATTTTTATAACCGAGGCTGTAAGGGGGAATGAGCGATTTCATCTGGGGTTGGAAAGTTTTACCTCGGGCTTCTATTTTCCAGGGTTTGAGATTCTTATATTTCCAGTCGTAATGAAGAGGCCGGATGCGCACAATCTTACCGTCCTTAATCTCTATTTGAACGGTGTTACTGTCGGCGGCGATAGAACAAAACCCCAGTCCTTTGATGATGGTTTTGCCGTCGTCCTTTTCCTGCCTCACTTTTTTTGCCAATACTAATTCCTTTTATTTGAAAGCAATGGAATATCGCTTCCATGAGTAAACGGAATTACTGGTGTGCTTATTTATGATGACCATAGCTATTTACGGGTTAAAAATATATCGCCCATATATACATCGTCCCTGGTGAAGACTTTAAATGTTTGCGGTTTGTAACCGGTATAGTTGATTCTAACGGTATATTCTTTATTGGATGGCAGCCCGTCTAACTCAAAATCACCATAATTATTGGTCTTTAACGTTTTCTTTTCCTGTCCGTCACCGATGGCTACGGTGACCTTATCCGCACATTCATCCGTATCGCCGAAGACTACCGTGCCGGCGATAAACCGCTTCGGTAAACCGATATAGCTTACCTTTTCTTTCATATTGTATTCGGGATGCAGTATTTCGACCTTGCCCGCAGCAACGAGTTTGGCGACTTCACTGTTCGGGTCGTCCAAGTCGCCGAACTTCAAAGCGGCCGTGGGGCAGGCTTCGACACACCGGGGTTCTTTCCAGCCAGCATCAAGCAAATGGGCACATAAGGTGCATTTTTGAGGTATATTTTTTTCGTCGTTCCAGTAGATGACCCGGTAAGGGCAGGCGGACATTAATTCTTTCTTCCCTTTTGATTTCTCAGGGTCGATAATGACTATGCCATCTTCGCGGCGGTAAATTTCCCCGTTTTTAGCGGCTTTAACACAATTAGCTTCATCACAATGCTGGCAGAGTATTGGAGTGTAGGCTACTCTTACCGGCTGAGGGTATTTCCCCCGCTCTTTTTCGATAATTTTTATCCAGAAAGAGCCTTTATCGGGTTGCGCCGCCGAATATGGAGGATAGTCATTGCCGCAATACTCATCACGGCAGGCGATGAAGCAGTTATAACACCCGTTACACCGGGTAATGTCGATAACCATTCCGTATCTTGTCATTTGCTTAAACCTCCCACTTGGATACTTCGACTAGACATGAGTTAGGTGCCATTCCCGGTACGTTCTTTGAGAGCATCCGGGAAGGTGTAAGCAGATTGACGCAACCGCCCCGGTCAATACTGCCAGCTTTACCCGGTTCGAGCGGGTCGTATTTAGCGGAGCCTTCGCACGAATGCACTACGCCTGGCCTGACTCTTTCTGAAATCTGGGCGATTAACAACACGGCACCTCTATCGTTATATAGCTTCACGATATCGTTATTTTGAATACCTCTGGCGGCTGCATCAGTCGGATGTATATGTATTACCTGATAATCATACCCGTCTTTCCAGATCCGGTGGCCTGGTATATCAGACAGCCACGGCACGTGAGAATCATGCTGGGTGTGGAAGGAATAGCGGGGATGAGGCGAAATAAGCTGCAGCGGATATTTCTTCGCCAGATCGGACTGATGCCCTTCCCAGCTCGGAATGTAATGAACCAGCGGCGGTCTTTCGTCATCATCCGGGGTGTGCTTCAACAAGCTTTGCGAGACAAACTCGAGTTTGCCGGAGTAAGTGCCCAGCTCTTTCCCTTTTTCGGTATTCCTCTTGGGATTACCGAGGTCCGGCGTATCGCATTCCCGGCCTTCATAGAACCAGCGCAGGCAGGGCGTCGGTTTATAATTTTCCAGCTGGGGTACGATATAATAGCCTTTTTTCTTAAATTCTTCGAAGGAGATATACTTGGGAAGGTCGGATGAATCGAACATTATCTTGATCCAGTTTTCCTCGGTGTTACCCTCCGTAAACTCCTCTTTTACTCCAAGCTTTTCCGCCAATTCGCAGAAAATCTGATAATCTGATTTTGATTCGCCGACCGGCTCGACACATTTCTGCTGGTAAACGATAACTCGGTGATTACAAGCACCGGCTCCGTGTACGGAATACCCACCAGCGTTGGCCCATTCGCTGATGTCGTTACGTTCCAGGTTTGTACAGGCGGGTAGGATGATGTCGGCAAATTTAGTCTCGGGGCACCACCAGCAGTCCTGATTAACCACAAATTCTAACTTAGGGCTCTGGTACATCCTGACCCATCGGTTAGTCTCGGTCATTGTGGCAATGAAAGCACCGCCGTAGCGGTAAAACATTTTGACTTCGGAACAGCCGGGCAGAGGATATACATATTTGTTAAACTGTTGTTCAATCGAGTTGCCGCAGAAACCATCTCCCATCCATTTAATCGGGGGATTCAGAATAGCTTCCGGCAGCAGTAAGCGGTAAATACGCTGTTTCACCGGATTAACCGCCGGTTTTTTGGCTAACCTATTGATGCCGCCCTGGGCATAACCCGGAAAATCAAGTGTAGCGTTAAAGGGAGGACCCAGCGTAGTACCCCAGATATTGGACCCCGGTTTACCCATTCCCTGCATCGCTGCCAGGAAAACCATCATTCTCGCCCATTCAGTAGCGTAAGCCTGCCGGCAGGCACCGCCCTCGCCGCCTTTAGTGCCGCTGGATAGCATTGTCCTCTTGGATGCCCATTCTCTGGCTAAAGCAATGATATTACGGGCGGGTACATCACAAATTTCAGCAGCCCATTCCGGGGTCTTGGCTACGCCGTCTCCTTTACCCAGAATATAGTTTTTAAATTCATCAAATCCGAGAGAATGGGTCTTGATATATTGTTTGTCATAGGTATCTTCTGTTAACCACACATAGGCAATGGCCATCGCCAGAGCTGTTTCCGTACCCGGCCGGTAAGCAATCCATTTTTCACTGTGAATCGCCGCCGTATAGTTACAGTAGGGATCGACAAAGACCTGTTTAATCCCCCGTTCTCTCAACCAGATACGCCATAGAGCTGATTCGTTACCGCCGTAAATGCCGTGGGTGGAATCCGGGTCGTTGCTCCAATATACAACCATTTCAGTGTTTTTCAGGGCGTCTTCTAACAGGTCGTATTGCTCGGGATTACCCAGACGCCAGAAAAAACCGTAAGCATGGGGAGCTCCCCAATGCCAGCCTTCCCAGCTGTCGGGATTATCTAAAATGTCAGTGAACCCGATTAAGTTGAAAAACCGTGCCCAGGCACTGCTCCGGTAACCGACATTACCCCAGTTATGATGAGAGGAACCCCGGGATACTATAGCCTCCGGTCCATAAGCACTTCTGATTCGTTTCATCTCGCCGGAGACGATATTTATGGCTTCGTCCCAACTGATTCGCTCGTAACCCGATTTGCCTCTGTTTTCCGGGTGTCTTTCGCCATTCTGATCGAAGTCAACACGCTTCAACGGATATAAAATTCTGTCCTTAGAATATACTCTTTCCTTTTCGGTAAGAGCAAAGGGGGCTACACAGGCCTTCCTAGGCGGGGTAAATTTTTGCCCCCTGGCTTCTATAGTCCAGGAAGAAGCATCATTTTCATCAAAGACTAACGGCCGGACACGAGTGATTTTGCCGTTTTTTACATATACCCGAATCGGTCCGCCGCCGGTACAGTTAATAAATACTTTCTCTGACATTGTTCACTCCTTTTATGATGAGATTCGTGCTTATTCTCAATTATTTGTTTAGATAAGGGGCTTTACCTTGGCAGCCGAGGCATACGTCCCCGTCCGTTGCCGGGTATGACTCTTTACAGCGCGAGCAGATACCAAGACGGGAGTGGTGCCTCTTAGCCACCTTACTGAGTTTAACTTTTACCTTTTCATAATCACAAATATCAGCGCCGGCTTCCTGTATCTGTTCCATTAACCGTTGTGTATCCTGCTCTTTTTTGGGTACCAGTTTAAAGAACCAGTTCTTTATTTCCGGCCATTTTTCAAGTTTGGCCGGATTTACATAGACCCTGATACCGTTACCGTTATTCGGGTCGTAAAGAGTCAACGCAAAACGGCCTAAATCGATAACTTTAAGCCAGCCGTTGCCTACAGTACAGTGAGTCAGCAATTGCAAGGCATCCGGTAGACAGGATTGCGTCTCACTGATGGCATCGAGCAGGACTCCTTCAGGTAGATGCCGGTAGGCAAGGTCAACCATAAACCCACCGATAATTATCCCTGGTGCAGCATAACCGTGAAAGGACTTGGCCTGCTCGATATACTTTTTGACGGGATTAGAACAGATAGTATTTTGTTTTGGCATCCTCTTTGTTTAAAACCGGTCTTAAAAGGCAATTTGCTTAAAATCATCAGCCTTCTAGTTATTTGTAAAACTCTAAAATAATATTATAGAGCAAAACTAACTGGAAATCCCATTATTCGGTTCGAGAATAATTCGAGCATCAACTGCCACAGCACCATCGGCATAAGCAATAATTGGATTAATATCCATCTCTTTAATTTGGGGGCAATCCATTACAAATCGTGATACTTTGAGTAATAGCTCTTCCAAATAGGTTAAATTAACTGGAGGCTGACCTCTATATCCTTCCAGCAAACGGAAACCTTTTATCTCGCGAATCATCTCTCTGGCATCTTCTCTGGACAATGGTACGATCCGGAAAGAAACATCTTTTAATACCTCGATGAAAATGCCACCGAGACCGAACATCAACATGGAACCGAATTGGAGATCCTTAGTCATGCCAATGACAAGTTCAACACCTGAAGGAGCCATTTTCTGGATCGAAACGCCTTCAATCGTCGCTCCAGAAGCTTTATTCCGGACTGCATTCATTATGCTATCATAAGCTCTGCCTACTTGTAGAGAGGTTTTCAATCCCAGTTTAACGCCGCCGATATCTGATTTATGGGTAATTTGTGGTGATATTACCTTCATCACTACCGGGTAGCCAAGTTGCTTGCTAATAGCCAGAGCTTCCTCTCTCGTTTTCGCCAGTTTTGTCTCTACAACATTAACGCCAGCTTCTTTCAGAATTTCCTTGCACTCAATTTCGTTTAATATGGGAGAAACCGATGCTTTGCTTATCCTGAAGAAAGTATCATAAGTAGTTGTTTTACTCTCAACAATACTTTCTTCAGCCGTGTAATGTTTATCCATGTTATCTTTAAAATCTGCCAGATGTGCTATAGCTGTGAAAGCCCTGTTTTCGGTCGGATAAACAGGTATGCCATTCTTAAAGAAGTAGTCACGAATTGTACGCCGCTCCTCTTCCAGTTCGATCGCATCGGCTCCAGTCAGCTCTTCGTGCAAAATAATAATTACCGGTTTGCCGTACTTTTTCTTAATATTGATCGGTATTTCGAGAAGTGCCTGTTGTTCTTCATCGGACTGTGCCGCTGTCCCTGCAAATATTTTGCTTACTGCGATAGAGAAGAAGATACGGCGAATTACCACAACATCAATCTGGTCACTGGCTGCTAGAGTTTCCAAAACTGACTGTAATACTGCTGATGATGGATGCGGAAAGCCGATATCGAGGGGATTTTTGATTGAAGTGCCGACTGGTGGCAGTATGGCACGTAACTGCTTATCGACGTCGGGAGTCAGAGGAGGCATGATTAAACCGGCGTTTTCAGCAGCATCGGCACCAATTACCGTACCAGCACCGCCTCCGCTTATAAGGGCAATCCGCCTTCCACAACCAGCCGGCAAACACGAGAAACCAATATTAGTATCTACTAATTCTTCCAGACTGTTTATCTTAAGAGCATGAGTCTGGCGGTAGAAAGCATCCCAGACCATGCTGGATCCTGCCAGCGAATTAGTGTGGGATTTTGCTGCCGCAGCTCCAACATTAGTAAATCCTGCCTTCCACAACAACAGGGGTTTCTTGTCGACATTCCGGCGGGCTATTTCAAAAAACCGGCGTCCATCCCTTACCCCCTCAAGGTAAGACGTTATAATTTCTGTTTCATCATCTTGAATCAGATAATCCAGTAAATGTGCTTCATTAATATTACAGGCGTTTCCGTAACTGGCAACCTTTGAATATCTGATACCTTCACCAAAAGAACGCGCTGTTATCATCTCTGACAGCTGACCGCTTTGTGCAATTAGAGCAGTACCCCCTCCCTGTTTGGGAAAAGCAGCACCGGGAAGTATCGTAATACCGCCATTAGGGCAATATGTACCGAAACAATTCGGCCCCATAATACGAATACCCTGTTCGGCTATCTTTACCAGCTCCTCTTCGAATAAACGCCCTTCACTACCGGACTCACTGAAGCCAGCGCTTAATACAATCGCTGCTTTAATTTTCTTGTTCACACAATCCTGTATAATTCGGGGAACAAAATGATTTGCCACACAAATAGCTGCTAGATCAACATTGTCCGGGATATCTAGCACACTACGGTATATTTTATATCCCAAGACTTCATTACCAGTATGGTTAACAGCGTAAATTTTTCCTTTATATCCGAAGTCGAGAAGGGCTTGAATATACCTAGCACCGTAGGAACTCAGTTTTTCCGAAGCACCTACGATTGCCACCGATGATGGGTAAAAGAATAAATCAAGTTCATTATTGCCTTTGGCCATTGATTGTACTGATCCAACCGCCTTCTTTCCCCCGACGTTTCCAGATTATAACTTACTATATCGCCAGATTCAATCCCAGTTTCTAGGGTTACCCCTCAATTTCTTTGTAAGCTTTTAACATTTTGATAAGTTTTACGTCCCGTTCTTGGCAGAGTTCTGCTTCACTCTTACCTTTGTAGTCATAGAAGCCTTTTCCTGTCTTTACTCCTAGGTGTCCCTGCTTAACTAACTCATATATTTTTACTGGTTTGTAGTCCAGCGGTGTCATTTGACTGCGGACGTATGGATTATCCAGACTTTTAACAGATAAATCAAGGCCGCCAAAATCCATTCTCTGTATTAGTCCAAGAACCATCATCCGCATTGCCCACCCCGCCTTAGCGGCCATATCTAATTCTTCTGGCGTAACAATGTCATTATCAATCAAATAGAGAATGTCACGTAAATTGGCAATCTGCCAGCGTGATATCAGATAGCCAGAGATGAATTTCCGTAGGTAGAGAGGAGTTTTACCTATCTTTTTAAGCAAAGCCAACATTACCTGTATACTGTCTTCACTGGTTTCTGGACCTTTAACCACATCAACTAACGGTATAATTTGCGGTGGCGTATACCAGTGGGCAATAAGAACATTACCAGGGCGAGATGTCTTGATAAAATCAAATACATTTAAAGAGGTTGTATTACTGGCTAGCAATGTTTTAGAAGGACATAGTTTGTCCAATTGATTAAATACTTCTATCTTCGATTCTCGATTTTCCACGACAGTTTCGAAGGCTATGTCAGCATGTCGGGCACCTTCCTCTAGAGACCGGGTCATTTTGATACGCCCGATTATAGCTGGAATCTGTTTCCGGTCTATCATACCTTCCTGAGCGAGAGTATCCAGGCTTGACTTGATCAATGCTTTAGCCCGGTCAAGAGTCTGCTCAGAACGGGAAAATAGTGAGACATCATAGCCTTCTTGAGCGAATGATTGGGCAATCCCATGCCCCATCGTGCCCGCACCGACTACAAGTATCTTACGAATATCTTCAATCACGATCATATCCTTAACCTTTTACTATGCACACTAAGGTAGTACAAACTTCATTACCAACGATATGACCCTCTCGTTCTTCACCACTGGCGAAATATACGATATCACCAGCCTGAAGAGTAGCCTCTTCTCCCGCTTTATTCCTCACTACCATACTGCCACCCAAAATATAATACATCTTTTCACTTGGTGAGCCTGACATATCAACATGCCCGTTAGGCAGGAAGTGAGATAAGCTAACTGAGAGTCTCTGAGTATCCTTGTCCGATAACTTTCGGGTACTCCATACATTGAAATGTAGAGGTGCTTCGTACACGACACCTTCGTTTTTTCTAACGACTTTCATATTTACCCCTCTATCTCGCCACTGAAAATTATTTCAGGCAGATTAACCGATTGCGGTAAGACCGCCATCAACATACATAATTTGTCCGGTAATATAATCGGCTTCGTCAGATGCCAGATAAACGCAAGCAGCGGCTACGTCTTCTGCACTGGCAAATCTCTTCAATAAGTTTTTCGCAGTCAACACCTGCAGACGCTCTGGAGTTACTGCTTTTTTAAAGCCCTCTGTCATCACTACGGAAGGACCAACTGCATTGACCTTAATATTATAAGGAGCCCACTCCGCTGCCAGCATACGAGTAATCATATCTACCGCGCCTTTCGTAGCGCCGTAAGCTGCGTTACCGCCATCGGTACCACGTATGCCGCGTACCGAAGAAAAGTTGATAATCCTTCCCTTCTTTTGCCCGATCATCACTTTGCCGAACTGCTTGCAGGTCATCATGACGCCTTTTACATTAACTGCAAACATGGAGTCCCATTTATTGAAATCAATATCGGTAGCTGCCATTTTGACATTAATTCCATGGGCGTTTACCAAAATGTCAACAGTGTTGTATTTTTTAACTACCTGCTCAACTAGTTGGGCAGTGTTAGCTTCATTTGTTACGTCTACCTGTATCGCTGTGACCTCGGATCCGGTAGCTGTCTGGATTCTCTGGGCAACTTCTTGCAGGGCCTTCAAATTAGAATCGGCTAATACCACCTTGGCTCCCTGCTTTACCATAGCAAGTGCACAGACTTCACCCAGTCCGCCTGCCCCACCGATAACGACAGCTACCTTGTTATCCAATCTAAACATCGGAACCTCCTCCTTTATTTACCACAAGGCGATTGAGACCGAATCTTACTCTACAATAGCAACTAGCCGCACCATGCCGCCATCGGCCATCTCGCAACGGAAGGGAAAAGCCGCGATAGTACAGCGCTTGCCAGTAATCTGATCAACATCGCCGCCAGCGTTTTCTACAGTAACTATGCCGTTACGCATAAGCAGCCTGTGACAAGGTTCGTATTCCGGGAATAACTTGTCCGGGTCTTTCCCGGTCTCTCGGCGGTACTCTCTATCCAGCCATGGCATAGTCTCGGCAAGCCTATAATGCCATAGAGGACTATCGGTGGCACCCCAGGTACCCGCTACGCCTTTGACTTTTTTCTTTATCAGCCACTCCGCTGCCTCCGGCCCGAGGCCTGGAAAATAGTTATAGTAAGCGTAGTTGTCCCATCGCCAGTATTTATGCCATCCCGTATTGAATACTACGAAGTCACCGCGCTGAATCTTCGGCTCAGCATCTTCTAAATCTTTTTCCGTTACAATGTGCCATTTTTTCATATAACGGAAATCAACGATAATTCCAGTGCCATAACAGTTCTCCAGGGGAATCTTATCCAACATGACACCGCCCTCGCTGGGATGCAATACGTGTATTGGAGCGTCCATATGTGTCCCGGCGTGTAGCGTGCCAGTATAAATTACACTCCGCTTATGGAACCGTTCCAGGTACTCACCGCGGGAAAAAATAAGGTCCTGCCTTGGCCCGGGGAAAGGCCATAGTGGCGTATCGACACCCCACGGCAAAGATAGATCGTAGATTTTCGTATTTTCCATTTTCTCCCTCCAAAATAATTTATTGGTTACCTTTTCGGTAAACCTAATATCTCCCTAGCTTCTTCGGGCGAAGCAATTTCGTAACCTAATTCTCTGATAATACGAACACTCCTGCTCACCAGTTGAGCATTACTTTGTGCTAATACCCCTTTTGATAAGTAGATGTTATCTTCCATACCAACACGAGCTTGGCCACCCATAAGGACCGAGAGCGTCGTTATCTGCAACTGTGGAGCACCCACAGCACAACAGTTAAATATCGTATCCGGTGGTAGAAGTTGTATTAAGCTTATCAGGTTAGCCGGTGTAGCATCCACAGCTCCTTGGTATGCCATACCCATAACACAGTTTACGTAATAGGGCTTCTTCACCAACCCTTTGGAAATGAAATTATTCATTTCCCGGAGCATACCATGATGGTAAATCTCCATTTCTGCTTTAATATTCCGATTCAGCATCTCCTGAGCAAACCGCTCTAGTTCGGAACGAGGATTAGTCCAGACAGTTCCCGCACTGCTCCCAATAGTCCGCAACATTGAGCCTAAATTGAGCGATGCCATTTCAGGAGCTGCATCAAGGCAGCTTAACCTCTGATCAAAAGTCAGTCCTGGACCGCCTCCAGTACTATCCTGCAATATCATGTTGCATTTGCTACGGATGGCATTATGAATTTCCTTGAACAACTTCGAGTCGCCGGTAGGTTTACCTTCTTTGTCACGGGCATGAATATGGGCAATGGCACAACCTTCGTTAAAACATTCGTAAGCCTGTTGTGCGATTTCTTCCGGCTGCTCAGGTAAATTTGGGTTTGCTGACTTATTCTGTACACCTCCCGTAAGAGCACATGTAATGATTACTTTCCGCATAGTACCTCCAATAATTAATAATATTTAGATAACACCAATAACAGCTTTACCATAGTAGCATATATAATATTCAAAATAAATACATTAGAAGTCGCATAAACCTTTTCTTGGCTAGGGGTGGTTATGACTTCTTCTCGTTCATCTTAGCCCTCCTGTTCCACCAACACTTGAACCGCGCTTCTGCCACCAGTCAATATATCGCTTACACCAACTGGTCCTGCCTGACCTTGGTTCACCTACAACGAGCAGTCTCACTAGAGACCTGATGCGAAGGCAACTGCTGGGATGAGTCAACATTCACTGCTTCAGTCAAAGTGAAGAGTTGTTCAGGATCCGTAGATGCTATCTGAGCCGGAGTGAGGTGTGAGTAGGGCTTTATACTGAACCTGAAGCTCCAATCTTTTGAGACAACGGCGACAAATTCGCCAGAGCCGTCGCTTGTTTCAATGGAGAGTCTGCTATTGCCTAGGGTTGCGCCAGACAGCGCTTGCATGGTGTCGATTAGACAGCCCCCTCCCCGCACGCATAACTTCACCCTTTGCTCCCTCAAGTTTATCTTCAAACCCGTTATTGCTTTCAGTGCTATTCTGACTCCCATTGCCAAGCCGGCGCATTCCTCACCATGGAAGTTGATTGCTTCCTTACGCAGGCTGGCATAGCACGCCACGTTGTTAGAGTATCTTCCTTCCCCCCCGTGAGCACTGAAGATGCAATCCCAACCGGTGGAGTAGGGCTTCAAATCGATAACGGGGGTGCCATCAACTACGTCGAGTATCACCTTCAGTCGGTTCCCATCACGCTTAATCAGTTTGGTCACGGTGAGAGATATTGGGTTAGGTCGGGCGGGGCTTCTGGTAGCAAAAACACCCCTGGCAGCTACCCCCTCTGGTATTACCCCATTGGGAAAAAACCGCTTGCAGGGCTTAACTATTAGTATATCCCGATCTGCCTTATGTAGCCAACAGAGGACAAAGATGTGGCTCTTTGTTTCAATACCATCCAAAGCATCGAGATATTTGTCGAAAACTTCAATCTCTGCCGGCACGCCATGAAGCGGTACTTTTTCAGCTTCATTGCTTGAGATACTGGAGTGCACTACACCAATAGGCTCCAAATCGACATTCATTGACATCTTTCCTGTCTGTTCATTGGCCTTACAAATCACCAGTCGTGTTGTTTGCTGTCAATTTGCTTCTTTTCCCGAAGTTACTATTGAGTAATATCACACAGCCTGTGGCTAGTCAAGAGGCGAGGGCGCTCTGCTAACTGTGTGCAAATAGCTTCGGACCGCGACAAACCTCACTCGTTTACCCAATGCCTCCAAAGCGCCTTCAGCAGCTTTCAGTCTTTTTCCCATTTCCTCTGCTGTCATAATGCACCTCCTTTAATGAGTATTTAGCTAACCCTCATCGGGTATATTTTATTGCCAATTTATCCGTGCCGCACCATGTACCCATAATTATGTATAAGGATTGAAGGAGCTGTCAATCGATGGATATACAATCCGAATGCTCCTACCAAATATATCTTTGTTGCCAGGATTTCCTAGATCCTGAAGATCGTAATTGCCAGCCTTGACCTGAAATTTTTCGGGGAATAGATAGCATCATTCCCTCTCAAGCTCAGGTAGAATGCTCTGGTAATAGTCCAGTGATTCGGGATTGGTCAGGGCATCCCTGTTTGACACTGGTCTGCCGTGTATTATATTGGTGACAGCGCTCTCCACCTTCTTCATGTTGAGCGTGTAAGGGATATCCGGCACTGCCAGAATTCTCGCTGGTACATGCCGTGGAGACGCGTTGTCACGAAGGGTCTTCCTGATTTTCGCCTGCAATTCGTCGGTTAAACTGTACCCCTCATTGAGCTTAACAAAAAGAATGACACGCTGGTCGCCTTGCCAGTCCTGTCCTATGGCCAGGCTATCGGCAATCTCCTCTAACTTCTCCACCTCATTATATACTTCAGCTGTCCCGATGCGGACGCCTGAAGGTTTTAAAACGGCGTCTGAGCGGCCGAAAAAGGTTATTCCCTTGGTGTCGCTATGAAACATGACGTAATCCCCATGACGCCATATATTCGGGTAAACATTAAAGTAGGCATCCTTATATCTCTTGTTTCCCGGGTCATTCCAGAAGTAAAGCGGCATGGAAGGAGCCGGAGCCTCGCAGACAAGCTCTCCCATCTGGTCACGCACCGGATTACCCTTCTCATCATAGCAATTTATCTTCATTGCCAGACCCGCCTTCTGCAGTTCACCGGCGTAGACAGGAACAGTAGGGCTGCCAATAACGAAACAGCCATTGATATCAGTGCCGCCAGAGATAGAATTAAAGTGCAGGTCTTTCTTAATTTCTTTATAAACGTACTCAAAACCTTCAACAGAAAGGGCGGAACCGGTCTGGGATATCTCCCGCAGCGACGACAAATCATAGTCCGTTCCCGGCTTTAGCCCGACGCTCCTCAGATAGTTAATATAAGTAGCGCTGGTGCCGAAAATGGTTAGCCTTTCATCCTGTATAAGTTTCCACATGGCACTGGCATCAGGATAGAGAGGGTTGCCATCGAACAGCACCACCGTGGCTCCCACTGCCAGAGAACTGAGAAGCCAGTTCCACATCATCCAGCTGCAGGTAGTTATATAGAGGATTTTATCCTCCCGCTTTAAATTGGTATTAAGCATCAGCTCCTTTATGTGGTTGATGAGGAGCCCACCGACCCCCTGAACCATGCATTTTGGCTTGCCAGTGGTTCCTGAGGAAAACATGATAATCGCCGGATGGTCAAAAGGCACCTGTTCGAATTTAATCTCGGGGTGCTCTTCATCAGCTATGAAATCGCTATAGTACACCGCATTGGGAATGTGGCTGATATCAGTTTCTTGCTCCGTGTAACGAACCACGACCACCTTTTCCAGAGAGGGAATGCCTCTGGCTACCTCGCCGGCGTTGGCCAGAGAACTGAAGGGCTTCCCTTTATAAAAATAGCCATCAACAGTGAATAGCACCTTGGGTTCGATTTGACCAAAGCGGTCCAGTACCGCTTGCTGCCCCAGGTCAGTGGCGCAGGAAGACCACACCGCGCCGATACTGGTCGCCGCCAGCATAGCGATAGCCGTTTCCATCAGATTGGGCATATAGGCCGCCACCCTGTCTCTGGGCTTAACCCCCATCTGGCGCAGAGATTTAGCCAGACGAGCTACGGAATCGTAAAGCTCGCTATAGCTCATTTTAGCCGATTTCTGAGTCTCTCCCCTGAAGATAAAGGCGGTATGCTCATCTCGGTATCTCAGCAGGTTCTCGGCAAAATTCAATCTGGCACCGCCAAACCACTTGGCACCGGGGAAGTGTTTCAAATCGTCAATTACCTGGTCGTACTGGCGGGAAGCCTTTA
>DATBWO010000007.1:0-19338 GCA_036514775.1 Dehalococcoidia bacterium
GGTCTCAGGTACCACTGGTGAGGTTCCTACCCTGAGTCGGGAAGAGAAACTACGGCTTTTCGCTGAAACGAAATCAGCGTTGGGTGACCGTGGAACAGTAGTAGCTGGCACAGGCAGCTATAATACAAAAGAAAGCCAAGAATTAACTAAGGAAACAGAGAAAACTGGTGTTGATGCTTGTCTCTTGGTAGTTCCCTATTACAATCGACCAACCCAGCAAGGCTTGTGGGAGCATTTTAAAGCCATCGCTCAGCATACTACCTTGCCTTGCATTCTCTATAATGTGCCATCACGCACGGTTACCAACCTCGCTGCCGATACGGTAATCAAGCTGAGCCAAATTGATAATATTGTGGGCGTGAAGGAAGCCAGTGGCAATCTTGGGCAGATAGCTGAGATTATTCAGGGAACCAGGAAAGATTTCTTAGTTTACAGTGGCAATGATAGTGATACCTTCCCCATACTCGCTTTGGGCGGTTATGGCGTGATTAGTGTCGCCTCTCATCTGGTAGGTATCCAGATAAAGGACATGATAGATAAGTTCCTTAACGGTAAAACTCAAGAAGCAGCCAAGGTCCACCGACACTTATTACCTCTGGTAAATGCCCTGTTCATCGTTTCCAATCCTATACCTGTCAAGTGGGCTCTGAATTATGTAGGTTTTCCAGTGGGTAAACCTCGCTTGCCTCTAATGGAGCCTGATGAGAAGTCAGCCGCTCTTATACAGGCGACACTAAAGAACTATAAGATAGATTTGCCTATTCCCAAGGGCTGATGGTTAGCGGTTGAAGAGGTCTTTACCCAATATTATTTGCCTCCTATCTGGTCCTACGGAAACGAGGCTGATGGGACAGGACAGGAGGTCTTCAAGTCGGGACATATAATTGCGGGCTCTCACCGGCAGCTTTTTAAAATTTCGAATTCCACTTATTGATTCTTGCCAGCCATCCAATTCTTCGTAAACAGGTTGGCATTTTCCCAATATAGCTACATCTCTGGGGAAAGAAGTTAGGACTTCGTCATTAAATTTGTAAGCGGTGCATATTTTAATTGAGGAGAAACCATCGTAGATATCGGGGTGAGTTAGAGCTATATCACTGAGACCATTTATTTGAACGCTGAAACGACCTGCCACAGCATCAAACCAACCGCATCTTCGTGGCCTTCCCGTGGTAGCACCATACTCATGAGCCTTTTCTCGAATAAAGTCACCAATTTCGTCTTTGAGTTCTGTGGGCATAGGTCCGGCTCCGACTCTAGTGCTATATGCTTTAAACACACCTAACACTCGATCGATTTGCCTCGGGCCCAAGCCTACTCCAATACAGCTTGCCCCGGCCAACGGTGAAGAAGAGGTCACATAGGGGTAGGTGCCAAAGTCAGGGTCAAGTAAAGCTCCCTGGGCACCTTCTAATAAAACAGGCTCTCCTTTTGTCGCCGCTTCGCGAATTATGGAACTAGTTTCTCGGATGAAAGGGATAAGCCGCTCCCCATAATGACAGTATTGTTGATAGATCTCCTCCAGTGATAGAGGCGAAGCTTGGTACACTTTGGTCAGGATAATATTTTTGAGTTCCAGAGCCGACTTCAAGCGGCTCAGAAATGCATCCTTATCCAGTAAATCTCCAGCACGAATTCCCACGCGCGCTACTTTATCAGCAAAGACAGGACCGATTCCTCTGAGTGTGGTACCCAATGCTCCTTTACTGCGCCTTTCTTCTTCCAGTTTGTCGAGGAGGGTGTGATAGGGCATGATCAAGTGAGCACGGTCACTAATAAAAAGGCGACTTGTATCGACACCATGATTGTGCAGGTCGTCTACTTCTCCGAGAAGCACTGCTGGGTTAATAGCTACGCCATTGCCAATAATGCAAGTTACCTGGGGGTTAAAAATGCCCGAAGGGACAAGATGCAGCCGAAACTCGCCATAAGGGTTGATCACAGTATGACCAGCATTATCTCCTCCGGAGAAACGAGCTACTATCTTCGCTTTCTCAGCTAAGAGATCAATTATCTTTCCTTTACCTTCGTCACCCCACTGCCCTCCCACAATAGCTATAACAGCCACTTAATCACCTTTAATCTTTCCTTGCTTCCATAGGTAAAGTAACCTTTGAACTACAGTGATAAAGACAAAGACTACCAGAACACATAAAGCAATAAAAATCTGATTTATCAACAAACCTATTGCTAATACTATAACCCGTTCTGCTCTAGTAAACAAGCCAACCTGACATTGCCAGCCGAGTCCTTCTGCCCTGGCTCTTATATAGCTGACCAGGAAGGAACCAATTAAAACAACGAAAATAAGTACGATTTTTAAACTGGCGCCTTCTTGTGGTGCATACCAAATCAACAGACCACAGAGTACCGCAGCTTCAGAAATGCGGTCAACTGTGGAATCCAGAATGGCGCCAAACTTTGTAGTTTGCTTGCTGAAGCGAGCTAAGGCTCCGTCAAGGAGGTCAAATAAGCCTGCAACTAAGACTAACCCCCCGCCAAGCAGAAAGTGCCCAGTAGCGATAACATAGGCCGCGACTATATTCAGAGCCAGGTTGATAATGGTAAGAGCATTGGGCGTTATCCCGCTTTTACTCAAAATCCCGATTATGGGATTGGTAATCCGATAGGCTAAATTCCGTCGAATAGCTATTAAATTCATTCAGTTCTTCCAGCTAGTTTAGTATACCCTTTTTTTGAAGAAATTTGACTACTCCTTGCATTTGCTCTTCGTCATTCCACTCGCCGATTTCGCAAACTTTTACTATTCCCGGAGGTAAATATTTGGCCACCATTTCCCAATTCATGTTTCCCTTTCCTGGGGCATGGTGGTCGGAAATGCCCAGAATGTCGTGCAAATGGATGCCGACCATCCTGTCTTGGAACCGTGAAAGCCATTCTTCATGCAAGCTAAATCCAAGCTGTTGTTGCACTTCAGCATGCCCTACGTCATGCCAGTAGCCCACCAGGCTTTCTGGTACTTCGTTAAGTAGCTCTGCCATTTCGTCCATATTTGGGATCTCGTGAAGATGGAATCTGGTCTCAAGTCCCAGCATTATACCCTTTTGCCGGCTATGTTCACTAAGTTCTTGAAGACTTTTTCTCGCGGCATCAAGGTAAGGAAGAGCTTGGGAAATGCGCTGATAAATTAGCTTTTCTTTAGCCTGGCTATATTCTTTGGTTTGCGCGCAGCCTCCGTCGTGAAGCTCATGCAGCCTATCTTGCAAACTCAGGCCAATTGGCACTTCACCCATGTGAAGGACAACAGCCCTGGCCCTCACATTTGCCGCAAGGTCTATCGTTTGCTTGGTAAAGCTAACAGCTTCAGTTCGTTCGCTCTCGTCCAGAGAACTTAAGGAAAGGCTATTTATGGGGATTCCTCTGGATGACAATACCGCTGGACAGGGGGAATGAATGCTGGAAATAGGAATTGAGGTCTTGAGAAGCTCGCTAAGCATTCTTGGGGAAATTGAGGTATTTGCTTCTATGTGGGTAAAGCCCAATTCTTTAGCTTTGGCGGCAAATCCTGCCATGTGGCTAAATCTACTCTTAGCCCACATGGTGGAGAGGGAAACTTCGAACAACTTGCTACCTTTCGCAAACGTAGTAAGCTCCAGTAACTAAGGTCACATATAGATTTATTTTTAAGCTCCGTTGTTTGAGGTCAGCATTTTGGGCACAAAAACAGCTTATCCCTCAATTTCAACCGGCTCTAACTCAGGCAGAGAGATGGGACCTTCTTGTTCTTGTCCTGCAATGAATGCTTCAGTTCTTAGATGGGCTTCCTCATCAGAATACTGAATTGGCGGAGATTTCATGAAATAAGCTGAAGGCCCCACTATGGTCCCGCTTAAGCCACGGTCCAGGGCTAGTTTACAGCATCTTATGGCATCGATGACCACCCCGGCTGAGTTTGGGCTATCCCATACCTCCAGCTTCAGTTCTAGCTTTAGAGGTACATCGCCGAAGGTACGACCTTCCATCTGCAGGTAACAAAATTTGCGGTCAGCTAGCCAGGGCACGTAGTCGCTGGGACCGATATGAATGTTGTCGTGACCGATATCGTAATCTAGCTGTGATGTAACAGCATTTGTCTTGGAAATCTTCTTAGACTCCAAGCGCTCTCGTTCTAGCATATTTAAGAAATCAGTATTGCCGCCAAAATTTAGCTGGTAAGTTCGTTCTAGTTTAACGCCGCGGTCACGAAAAAGTTTGGTTAATATTCTGTGAGTAATTGTAGCGCCTACCTGGGACTTAATATCATCACCAATGACAGGCAACCCCCGCTCAGCAAATCTGCCTTGCCAATATCTTTCACGGCCAATAAAAACAGGCATGCAATTGATGAAGCCGCAGCCAGCAGTTAGCACTTGTTCTACATACCATTTAGTTGCCTCCTCGCTTCCCACAGGCAGATAATTAATTACCACGTCGGTTTCCGTCTTCTTGAGTATCTCTACGATATTGGCAGTCGGGCCTGGCGCCTTGGTGATAATTTGAGACAGGTACTTGCCCAGTCCATCGTGGGTCATGCCTCGCTCAACTCGGATGCCTGTCTTGGGCACATCACAAAATTTAAATGTGTTGTTTGGTTTGGTGAAAATAGCCTCAGCTAAATCCTTGCCTACTTTGTTTTTATCAATATCAAAGGCAGCCACGAAGTTGATATCAGATATATGGTAGCCCCCCAGGTTGGCATGCATTAAACCGGGGACAAATTCATCTTCCTTAGCATCCTTGTAGTAATGGACTCCTTGCACCAAGGAAGAGGCACAATTACCAACACCTATGATGGCTACGTTTATTGTTCCCATTTTTACCTCCTTTGTTCTTTGCGAGTGCGAAAACTATTACGGGAGCTAACTTTATCATCTTCATCAGTGCTTAGTTCCCCGATCAATTTGAGTAATCTTGCTCCTCGCTCAATGGAATCATCATAATGAAAGCTGAGTTGTGGTGTATATTTTAATTTTAAGTGTGCCGCAAGTTCCCTGCGTAAGAATCCTGTAGCTTTGTTAAAACCATCTAGTATATCTTCTTTATTATTTATTTCGCTGCCCAAGGCGCTGACAAATATCTTGGCATGCTTAAGATCGGGTGAAAGCGTGACTTCTGTTACTGAAATAAGTTTGCTCAATCTGGGGTCATTAACCTCACGCTCAAGCAGTTCGCTGATTTCTCGCTGGATCAGTTTACTTGTTCGTTCACTTCGCCTGCTCATTCGAATCTCCTACCCAGGCAGTATAATTAGCCTATTCTTTCCTGTCGATAAAATTCAATGATATCGCCAATCTGAAAATCGACAAACTCCTCTATCCCTAAGCCACATTCGAAGCCAGCGGAGACTTCAGTGACGTCCTCTTTAAAACGCTTTAAGCTGGAGACTCGAGAGTTACAAATAACTTTATTTTGGCGTGATATTTTGACTTGAGCATCCCTCCATACCTTCCCTTCCTTAACGTAGATTCCAGCTATTTTCCCCAGTTTGCTGCTGGGGAAGACAGCCTTTACTTCAGCACGCCCGCTGAGCACTTCAGCGTAAGTCGGCTCAAGCATCCCCTTTAATGTCTTGTCTACGTCTTCTATTAGCTTGTAGATTACATCATAGTGTTGGATGCCCACCGCTTCCGCATTAGCTAACTGTGTTGCTCCCGGTGAGGTAGGAGTGTTAAAACCGATGATAATGCCGTTTGAGGCTGAGGCTAAAAGCACATCACTCTCGGTGATACTGCCGCTAGCAGCATGTATGAGTCTAGTTTTTGTCTTCTCGGTGCCCAACCTTTCTATGGAAGTTTTTATGGGTTCAATGCTGCCCTCGACATCTGTCTTCAAAACTATGTTGAGTTCTTTTATTTGCCCGTCACTTATTTGGCTGGAAAGAGCACTCAAACTCAGGGTGGGACGTGGTCTAGGATATTTTTGTTTTTCAGCAACGCTTCGTGCTTCATGCTCATCGGGAAGCACAATAAAAAGGTCTCCGGATATTGCCACCCCATTTAAGCCGAGGACTTCCACTGGAGTGGATGGTTCAGCTTTGTGGATTTGCTTTCCGGCATTATCAAACATGGCTTTTATTTTTCCCCAAGCACTGCCAGCTACCACAACATCGCCTCGTTTAAGGGTGCCCTTCTGGACAAGAAGGGTAGCTAAAGGGCCTTTACTTTTGTCTAACTCAGCCTCAATGACTACTCCTTCTGCGGCGCTATCAGGATCAGC
Source organism: Dehalococcoidia bacterium (assembly GCA_036514775.1). Classification (GTDB taxonomy): domain Bacteria; phylum Chloroflexota; class Dehalococcoidia; order GIF9; family AB-539-J10; genus RBG-13-51-36. The sequence continues at coordinate 6,217 of DATBWO010000007.1, forward strand.
TTTTAGTTCTAATATGTCAGCCACTAAGAATAGGTTTTCCAATAAATCCGGTATTCCTTGCCCTTTCTTGGCTGATATGGGTACACAAACAGTATCTCCACCCCAATCCTCGATAACCAAACCCAAATCGGCAAGCTGCTGTTTTACACGTTCGGGATTAGCGTCAGGTTTATCAATCTTGTTGATGGCAACTACTACGGGCACCTTGGCAGCTTTGGCATGATCTATAGCTTCCACAGTCTGGGGCATAACACCGTCATCAGCGGCAACCACCAAAATTACAATATCAGTTACTCGTGCCCCTCGGGCTCTCATGGCGGTGAAGGCCTCGTGTCCCGGTGTATCCAAAAAGGTGATTTTACGTCCATCCACCAAGGCCTGGTAGGCACCAATATGTTGGGTAATTTCTCCTGCCTCGTGAGCAGTTACATTAGTCTTTCTGATGACATCAAGGAGTGTAGTTTTGCCGTGGTCAACATGTCCCATGACAGTAACCACTGGAGGGCGAACTGACAGTTTTTCCTTCCCTTTTGCCTTTCGGGCAGATACAGTTTTACGCTCTTTTGCAGCTTTAACGACATAGCCGAGGTCTGCAGCTGTTATGCTTGCGGTATTAAAATCGAGGGGCTGGTTAATATTGGCCATGATGCCTTTGCGCATGAGTTGTTTGATTATTTTTACAGGCTCGACTTTTAATATATCAGCCAGCTGCCTCACGGTTATGGAAGGCGGGAGCTCAACTTTGGGCAAGTCTTCCTTCAATCTCGGTCTGTTGTCATCCAAATTTAGCTTTCCTCCAAGAGTTTATGGATATACTCAATTAAAATTTGGCGATTGTCCTCACTAAGCTTTGTTCGCAAAGCATGGTCTAAACGATTTTTCTTTAGCGCCAATTCCCAACACACTTGCTTAGGGCATAAGTAAGCACCCCTGCCCGGCTTCTTTTCGAATACATCTACCTCAGCAACTCCATTATCAGTACGCACTAAGCGAATCAAGGCTTTCTTTTCCTTAGTCTGTTGACAAGCTATACAAGTACGCTGAGGTAGATGCTTACTCTTCGGTCCCATCATCTACAAAATGCTCATCTTGCTTTTTATACTTTATCACCTTTCCCTTTCTTTTTCCTTTAACTCCGTTTTTTTCCTTGTCTGGTATTTTCGCTTTTAACGCCCTCACTAAAATATCTTCAGCAAAGCGAATCTGTTTTTCTTCAGGCTTCTCAGGTGGAGCTTCTGGAATGCCTGGTAATTCAACCGACTCTTCTACTCTAATCTCCTCAGCTAGCTCTGCTTCGAGTGGCTCTCCTTCCATAACTTCGGGGGAAATGGCTTCCGCTGCTGTTTCTGGTTCTTGTCCCGATGAAATCGGGACAGGCCTTTCCGCCTCAATAGCAGATACGCTCTTGATATCAATCCGCCAACCTGTGAGTTTTGCTGCTAGCCTGGCATTCTGTCCCTCTTTGCCTATCGCTAAAGAGAGTTGCTTATCAGGGACAACCACAGTGGCTGCGTTCCTTGCTTCATTGATGTTGATGCTTGCTACTTGAGCTGGGCTAAGGGCGTTGGAGATAAACACCGCAGGGTCGGCATGCCACTGGATTACATCTATTTTTTCGCCCTTCAGTTCATTAATTATGCTTTGGAGTCTGATGCCTCGAGGGCCAAGACAACAACCTACAGGGTCAACGTTTTCTTGAGTAGTTGACACCGCCACTTTACTTCGATGTCCAGCTTCGCGAGCTATGGCTTTTAACTCTACAATTCCGTTGTGAACTTCAGGGATCTCTAGCTCAAAGAGGCGACGTATCAGGTTGGGATGAGAGCGAGAAACTATTATTTGAGGCTCTTTGCCTCCCTGGCCCATCTCAAGAAGATAAAATTTAAGTCGCTGCCCTCTATAATAATGTTCACTAGGGACCTGTTCACTCGAAGGAAGTATCGCCTCTATTCTATTCAGTCTGACATAAATTCGTTTAGGTTCGGTGAATTGAATTGTTCCAGTAACAACCCTTCCTTCTTTATCGGCGAACTCTTCATAAATAAGGCGGTGTTCTGCTTCCCGCAATCGCTGTAGAACGACTTGTTTTGCTGCTTGAACAGCAATACGGCCAATATTCTTGGGTGTGCATTCTATGTTTATTACATCTCCAACTTGTGCTGTGGCTCGTAGTTTTCGGGCTTCTTTGATGGAGATTTCATGATCTGGATTGGTAACCGACTCGACTACGGTTTTTTGCATATAGAAATGAATTTCGCCGGCATTGGGGTCAACTTTTACCACAACGTCTTGTTCCAGAGCGGATATGTCCTTTTTATATGCCGAGGCTAGTGCTGATTCCAGGGCAGCCAGGACCACTTCTTTAGGTAAGTTCCTCTCAGCCGAAAGCTGAGTAATAGCGGCCTTAAGCTCTGTTTTCATCTTCTCTTCGCTATTTAATTTCCTACATTTAATAAATAAGGTGGGTACCCCCCACCTTTAGTTTAAATTCTTTGTATTGTAATTTATCATATTTAGGTGAAAAATGCAAACGTTTGCTTAAGTAGTTTCTAATGGGCAATTAATCGATTGGGAAAGAGATTGAGAATTTGCGAGAGGAAGGTGTAATATGTTAAAGAAGTTAGGTTATGGCAGTGGGATGTATTTTCTGTCGAATCGTTGCTGGTGAAGTGCCTAGCGACATAGTTTATCAAGATGAAGACTTTCTAGCCTTCAGAGATATCTCACCTCAAGCACCTATACACGTGCTCATTATACCTAAAACTCATATTACATCTTTGGTCGAACTTGCAGAGGGACAGCAGAAGCTTGTCGGGCGCCTCATACTCGTAGCTAAGAAGTTGGCTGAGAAGGAGGGCATAGCCAAGAAGGGTTATCGTTTAGTGATAAATTGTGGCCCTGATGGGGGACAAGTGGTGACTCACCTTCACCTTATTGGCGGCAAGAGGCTGACCGACAAGCTTGGCTAAAGATTATAGAGACCTTAGCTTGGCTATTAATTCCTCTACAGCTTCATCTGGAGTGGATGCTCCTGCAGTAATACCGATGTTGTGTTTACCCACGAACCAGGAATGGTCGACCTCTTCTGCTGTTTCTACAAAATGAGTTTCCACTAAAGGGGAACATATTTCAACAAGGTGCCTGGCATTGGCACTATTACTTCCGCCTATCACTATCATGAGTTGACACTTGCGAGCTAATCTTATGGCAGCTTCTTGTTGACCCTGTGTTACTTTACATAAAGTATTCATGAGGCGCATTTCTTCAATCTTAAGCCCAATCCCATCCATAAGCTGCCTTGTAAATTCGATAAAGGCAGATTGAGTTTGGGTTGTCTGGGAGATAATGCCCAGGCGTGATAGTGATTTTCCCGAAATATCTATTTGTTTGATGTCGAGGGCAGCTATACCTTTGTCTCCTGTCCAACCTAGCAGTCCTTTGACCTCAGAGTGCTCTGCTTCTCCAAATATGATGACGTCGAAACCAGCCTCGGCTAATTCCCTGGCTGTGTTTTGGGCCTTGCGGACTATGGGACAAGTAGTGTCAAGAGTATGAATGTGACGGGCTTTGATCTCAGACAATATCGCCGGGCTTATACCATGAGTGGTGATAGCTAAGATACTGCCTTGAGCCTGGTTGATATGATTTATCGGCTTTATTCCGATGTTAGCCAGTGCTTCCACTAGCTGGCGATTGTGTGCTACCGGTCCCAGTGTTTCTATTTCTCCATATTTATTAGCTGCTTCTTTCAACAGCTTGATGGCCCGTCGGACGCCAAAGCATAGGCCCAGCTTCTCAGCCTTCTCAATCTTCATGTTTTGCATAGTCACCTTGATATTCGGGTGGCAAAAGAGCGGCGATTTCCTTCATTAGTTGTGTGGTCAATAATTGCATTTGTGACTTGCTCATCCTGCCGGAGGTTGGAGGCAGCTTAAAGGGCTTGCCAATGTTGACAGCTATGCGAGGGCGTTTCCATAGCCAGCTTATGCCCTTAATCTTGTCCGTGCCGACGATGCCGACAGGAAGAAGAGGAACATTTGTTTTTGAGGCTATAACCGCGGAGCCAGTTTTGCCTTTTCTGAGTTTGCCGTCGTGACTTCTACCGCCCTCAGGGAACATTCCCAGGATTAGTCCCCTTTCCAATGCATTTCTGGCGTTCTTAAGTATCTTTTGTTTCTCTCTAACACTCCCTCCACGGTGTATAGACAAGGCTCCAGCCCAGCGAAGCCAAGGTCTCAAAAAGGGGGAACGAAAGAGTTCCTCTTTTGCCATGAAATTAATCCATCGCGGAGAGCTAAATAGGAGGAAGAATGGGTCGAGGAGATGAACATGGTTGGTTATCAAAACCAGTGGACCAGTTAATGGTATATTTTCTCTTCCTTCAACTTTCCAGGAGAAAAGAATATTGAGCAAAGGTCTGCATATAGCTAGGAGGAGCTTTTGAGATAGGGTCATAGATTTACCGCCAGAGTATATATTTTATCTACAACCTGCTCCAGGCTAGAGTTTTCCGTATCGATAATTATGGCATCCTCAGCCGGTTTAAGCGGCGAGATAGTACGATGGATATCTATTTCGTCTCGTTTCTTTAAATCGGCAAGAGCAGCTTCTAAGCTTGAATTTTGCCCTCGTTTTAATAGTTCTTTATAGCGGCGTTTAGCTCTTTCTTCAGTGGAAGCAGTGAGGAAAATCTTTAATTCCGCCCAGGGCAAAACTACCGTGCTAATATCTCTGCCAGCCATCACTATTTTTCCATGCTGGGCTAATTTGCGTTGTTCCGATACCATTGCTTGGCGTACCCCCGCCACTTTTGCTATCAAGGGAACCAGTTCTTCTATTTCAGGGTAGAGCAACTTAGCTGAGACATCTTCGCCGTCAACAAGGAACGAAAGGATTCCTTCTTTCAAGGGAACGAAATCAAATTTAGTGGTATTGGCTAGCTGACAAAGCTTCTGTTCATTCTTTGCTGAAATACCTGATTTTAGAACCTTCCAGGTAAATGCCCGATAAATCATGCCGGTATCGAAGAAAATATAGCCTAGTCTTCTTGCCAGCAGTGAGCCGACGCTACTCTTGCCGACTGCCACAGGGCCGTCTATGGCAATTAGTTGTGGTTTCAAATTTCCCTCCATAATATCATTCTGAGCCAGTCTGTCAAGCTCTTTACCCTAAGAAATTTGGAATGAGCCAGTGGTGTCTCAAACATGGTTAACGTGATTATACTAGAAAACTCCCTTAAATGGAGACGCAATGAGCCTAGCACAAGGTATTGACTTTTCTCTGAAGAAATGTTACTCTTATATTAATTATTCGAATAGTTTGGTGAATCTGGCCAGGAGGTTTATATGAAGGTTCGTTGGATAATAATAGCTGTGGCTATAATTATAATATCTTTGTTTGCCTCAATCGCTGTTTTTGCAGGCAATGAGAACAATGAGGAGGTCAGCGTCGAGGAGGCCACAAGCCTGTTGAATCAGGCAGTAGCTTATGCCCAGGCGCGGCACTTCGACAAGTTGTGTGAGCTTGCCGGCTCTAAGGGAATATGCCGGCATCAATGGGAATTGGCAGGTGGAGAGCAGGCAGTTCCTGCTGAGCCTCCGGAAATTGTTGATACCTATCTCCTGCCTACGGTGTATTTGAAGAACGGATACGAGGCAGTCGGTGGTCGAGTCCTGGTTGTTGAAGGGGTTGACGGTCTGGGTAAACCCTACCGGACAGGGTTCTTTGTCTTTCGGTCAATAGATTCGGGCTTGGGAGGACTGGTAGTGACCAATGTGGTTTATTGGTCTGGCTATGGCATCGCTCAAGTGAATGAAGATGGGTCAATGACAACGGGCCACCCGAATCCCAGGCCGGATGTAGAATGAGTGGAGTGGGGGCGCAGCGTGCTGTGCCCATCTACCCTTCTCCTGTTATCCCTTTGAGATTCGTCGTCTCCATCTACCGGGACTCCTCAAAGTAACATCGCTAAACGCTCTCGCTCCAGGATTTGCCTTAGTTGTGAATTCCATTTAAAATAACCCTTTTATAAGGAAGCTGATTCGTGAGGAGGAATTCATATGGGTACGGGTGCTGACCGGTTGAAGGAATTGAAGGACAGAGAAAAAAAGGCCAAAGCCCTGGGAAGTCCGGAGCGGGTAGAAAAGCAGCACAAATCGGGGAAATTAACTGCTCGTGAAAGGCTCGACCTGCTTTTTGACCCTGGCAGCTTTCACGAGCTTGATTTGTTCGTTCAGCATCGGGCCACGCTCTTTGGCATGGATAAGGTTGTCGTCCCTGCGGAGGGTGTCGTTACTGGATATGGGACGGTAAACGGTCGCCATGTATGTGCTTTTTCTCAGGACTTTACCTCCATGGGAGGGACACTGGGCGAAATGCATGCCAAAAAGATATGTAAGGTAATGGATTTAGCTATGAAGCTTGGTGTTCCCATAGTAGGCTTTAATGACTCTGGAGGGGCTCGGATTCAGGAAGGTGTTGATGCCCTTTCGGGCTATGGGCAGATATTTTTCCGTAATTCTGCAGCCTCAGGGGTTATTCCCCAGCTCTCGGCAATTATGGGGCCTACTGCCGGGGGGGCGGTCTATTCACCGGCCATGACAGATTGGGTATTTATGACGAAGGGAATAAGCTACATGCATATTACCGGCCCGGCAGTTATCAAACAGGTTACGGGAGAAGAGGTCACCTCTGAGGAACTGGGCGGTGCCATGACCCATGCCACTAAAAGCGGCGTATGCCATTTTGCCTGTGATAGTGATGCCCAGACTATCGAACTCATTAAAAAACTTCTGAGTTACCTGCCCTCAAATAATAAGGAGGCGCCTCCTTTAATTGAACCTACCGATGACCCAAACCGTGTTGACCCTGCTCTTGACAGCATAATACCAGACGAGCCTAGCAAGGTCTATAATATGAAGGATGTTATCCAATCCATTGTGGATAACGGTGAGATACTTGAGCCTCACTATAATTATGCGCGGAATGCCATTATTTGCTTTGCCAGGCTTAATGGTAGAACAGTAGGCGTTATCGCTAATCAATCGATGCATCTCGCCGGGTGTCTTGATGTCAATGCCTCGGATAAAATCACCCGATTTATCAGGTTCTGCGATGCTTTTAATGTTCCCTTGCTCACCATTGCCGATGTCCCTGGTTACTTACCGGGTAAAGCCCAGGAATGGCAGGGAATAATAAGACACGGAGCTAAGCTTCTGTGGGCTTACTCCGAGGCCACGGTTCCCAAGATTACATTAATCATTCGCAAGGACTATGGAGGCGCATATTTGGCCATGTGTAGTAAAGACTTAGGTGCTGATTTTGTTTTCGCTTGGCCTACAGCGGAGATTGCAGTGATGGGTGCTGAAGGAGCTACACCGATTATATTCCGCAAGGAGATAGAGGCTGCACCGAACCCTGAAGCCAAGGAACGGGAAAAGATTCAGGAATATCGTGACCTGCTATATAATCCTTACATTGCCGCCTCACGGGGATATGTTGACGAAGTTATTCTACCCTGTGAAAGCCGCCTCAAGATAATCAGGGCCTTGGAATTTCTCTCTACTAAACGAGAAACGAGACCCCCAAGAAAACATGGAAATATTCCTGTGTAAGGGAGTTTAAGCAGAAAAGCAATTGAAAAACAAAAAAGGAACGATAGCTGCCATTACTGCTGCTGTGGCTGCTTATATGGAGGAAGAAGAAAAAGCTCTGAGGCCGGCAGTACCTCAGCGAAAGCCAGTAATGGTCTCAAGCTTGTGGAGTAATTACGGGAATGAAGAACTGATGCGAATACTCTGGCAGCGAGGAATTGTCCCTAGAGTGATGATATTTGGCTTTTATCCTGAGATGAAGACCTAAGCGAGGCGAAGAGGCTAGAAAAGGGTCTGGATTCTTCGCTACACTCAGAACGACAAAAAGCAAAGGGCGCATAATGATGGAAAGGAGTAATTTATGAAGGGAACAGGAGAACATCTCATCTTGGCCAAAGACTTAACCACCGATAAGGTTAAGACGAGGCCGAAGGCTAAGCACCCGGTCAAAATCTGTGACACCACCTTCCGTGATGGGCATCAATGTGCATTGGCTACCAGAATGCGAACTGAGGATATGGAATGGATGGCCCCTGAAATTAACAAGTGTGGCTTCTATTCTATGGAAGTTTGGGGCGGGGCAACATTTGACGTAGCCCATCGCTTTTTGGGTGAAGATCCCTGGGATAGGCCTCGCAAATTAAAGAAACTCATGCCCGATACTCCGCTACAGATGCTTTTACGGGGGCAGAATTTAGTCGCTTATCGAAATCATCCTGATGATTTAGTTGATGCTTTTGTGGAACAAGCTGCTGAAGTGGGCATTGATATTTTCCGTGTTTTCGATGCTGTGAATGATGAGCGCAATCACGAACGTGCTGCCAATGCAATTAAAAAAATGGGCAAACACTACCAAGGAGCTATATGTTATTCACTGACCCAGCCCAGGATGGGTGGGCCAGTCTATAATCTGGAATACTATGTCAAAAAAGCTCGTATTCTCCAGGACATGGGTGCTGATTCTATATGTATCAAGGACCAGGCTGGGCTTATCTCCCCTTATGATGCCTATGAGCTAATCAAAGCTTTGAAGGAAAACTTGAAAGTACCAGTTGAGCTCCACACCCACTATACCAGCGGGCAGGCTTCCATGTCTGTGCTGAAGGCCATTGAGGCCGGAGTCGACATCATTGATACTGCCTTGTCTCCATTTGCTTTACGCTCCTCACAGCCAGCTATTGAGCCTCTGGTAGTTGCTCTGTATGGCACAAACAGGGATACCGGGCTTGACATTGAACAACTATTCAAGTGTGCCCAGATGCTGGAGCAAGTCGCCCCTAAGTATAGAGATTTCCTGGATACATCGGCAATGTCGGTCATCGATACCGGAGTGTTGGTGCACCAAATTCCTGGTGGCATGACCACGAACCTGGTAGCGCAACTAAAGCAGGCTAATGCTCTGGATAGACTGGATGAGGTGCGAGCGGAAACTGCTAAGACCAGAGCAGAACTTGGTTATCCACCTTTAGTAACGCCTACGAGCCAGATCGTTGGTGTCCAGGCGGTGCTAAATGTTCTGGCCGGACGCTATAAAATAATTCCCAAAGAGACCAAGGATTATTGCTGGGGGCTCTATGGACGGCCGCCGGCACCGATTGATAAGAAAATCCAGAAAATGGTGCTCAAGGACTATGAAAGGGGTGAGGAACCAATCGAGTGCCGGGCTGCTGATATGCTAGAGCCGGAACTGGAAAAAGCCAGGGAGGAGTCTAAGGAATTTGCCAGAAATATCCAGGATGTGCTTACCTATGCCCTTTATCCCACTACTGGTTCTCGCTTCTTGAAATATAAATACGGCATAGATAAAACTATTCCTGATGATTGGAAGCCTCCTCGCGTTCCTAAGACCCTGGAGGAGGTGAAAAAAGAGGATGAGCTTATCGCCAAAGCTAAATCTGGCAAGCTGGCGGAAAAGCCGGAGAAAGTGATACCCGAAAGGGGGCCTGGCGTGAGAACGTTCAGTGTTTTTGTCGAAGATGAGTATTATAAAGTAGATGTGGAGGCTGTGGGAGGTTCTCCAGTTATCACTGTTTCTCCGCGGGCAAGTGCCGTTGCTCCCTCACCTATGCCATCTACAACTATAAAAGCACCTCCAAAGATGGAGGAAAAGAAAGCCTCGCCTGCTGCGGTTGCTGCGGGGACAAAGGTACTCGCCCCCATGCCCGGTATGATTATCCGCTATTTGGTCACTGTAGATAGTAAAGTAAAGGCCGGTGATAAGCTGCTTATCCTGGAGGCAATGAAGATGCAAAATACCATAGCTTCCCCTATTGATGGAGTGGTTAAGACAATTAACTTCGGAGTTGGGGCTTCGGTAAACAAAGGTGATATCTTAGCTGTTATTGCTTGAATTTCTCTTCATATTTGAATGGGCAATATAAAGGGAATCAAAAAGGGAGTGGGTACAATGCACCGCAAGGTTTCTATAATTGGTGCGGGAAATGTCGGTGCCACTTGTGCTTTCAGGATTGCTGAAAAGGGGTATGCCGACATTGTGTTGCTAGACATAATTGCAGGGCTTCCTCAGGGCAAGGGACTGGATATGCTGGAGGCCACCCCCGTAATTGATTCGGATGCTAAGATTGTGGGAACGAATGACTATGGGGACACTGCTAATTCAGATGTTGTCGTCATCACCTCGGGGGCGTCCCGTAAACCTGGTATGAGCCGGGATGACCTGATGCTCGCCAACATGAAGATGGTCCGGGAGGTCACCGAGAAAGTCGTCCAGTACTCACCTAACTGCATAATTGTTATGGTGACCAATCCTTTGGATGCCATGACTCAGTTAGCCCTGCATATAAGTAAGTTCCCCCGGCATAGAGTATTGGGGCAGTCTGGCATTCTCGACAGCGCCCGGTTGCGGACTTTCATTACTCAAGAGCTCAATGTTTCAGTAAAGGATGTATCCACCTGTGTTTTAGGGGGGCATGGTGATACGATGGTGCCCATCACCAGACTTTGTACTGTTGGCGGTGTTCCTATTATCAAACTTCTGTCTAAAGAGAAGATTGATAGCCTGGTGGAGCGCACAGTTAAAGGCGGAAGTGAAATAGTAAGTTTGCTTAAAACAGGCAGTGCCTTTTATGCTCCAGCGGCTGCCACAGCTCAAATGGTAGACGCCATAATCCTGGATAAAAAGGAAATATTGCCTTGCGCTGCCTACCTGGAGGGCGAATATGGCATCAGTGGGGTGGTTGTCGGTGTTACTGTCAAATTGGGCAAAAAGGGCATTGAGCAGATAATAGAGCTCGGGTTGACTCCTGAAGAAGACGCGGCATTGAAGAAATCAGCCAATGCCGTGCGAGAGTTAGTCAAGCTTATGAACTTGTGATGAGTGTTGGGCGCAATGAGAGAAATCAACTCTGGTGACGTAACGAACACCATAGCCCGTTTATTTGAGCATTCCTGCCATTATTTGCCTTCGGATGTGATAAATGCCCTGAAGCAAGCGAGGAAAAAAGAAAAATCCCCTGTTTGCCGTGACGTACTGGATAGAATCCTGGAAAATGTGGAAATTGCTGGCAAGGAACAAATTCCGCTTTGCCAGGACACCGGTGCTGCAGTGGTCATGTTGGAACTGGGTCAGGAAGTACACATAAGCGGCGGCGACCTTTACACTGCAATCAACGAAGGAGTACGCCAGGGATATGATAAGGGGTATTTACGTAAATCCATAGTGAGCCAGCCTTGTTTTGCCAGAGTGAACACCAAAGATAACACACCAGCTATGATTCATACCGATATAGTACCCGGAGACAGGCTGAAAATCAGCGTCTTGCCCAAAGGGGGTGGCGCAGAGAATTGTTCTCGCTTGAGAGTTCTAACCCCCGCCGAGGGACGCCAGGGGGTCGTAGATTTTGTCGTCAACCTCGTTAGCGAGGTCGGTAGCAACGCCTGCACACCGGTTATTATCGGTGTCGGCATAGGCGGGACGACGGACAAGGCCATGTTTATAGCCAAGAAAGCGTTGTTACGCAAAGTTAGCGAACCCAGTCCTGACCCTGAGGTTGCCGATTTGGAGAGGGAAATTCTAGAAAAGGTTAACAATCTGGGCATCGGTGCCATGGGCTATGGTGGCACAATGACTGCTTTAGCAGTTCACGTGGAGACTTTCCCTTGCCATATTGCCAGTATGCCTGTCGCAGTCAACATGCAGTGCTGGTGCGCCCGCCATGAAGAAGCAATACTGTGAGTAAAAAAACAGGCTGGAAGCAAAGAAGTGAAGCGTGAATGAGAGAAATTCCCCTCTTAAGGTAAGAGGGGCTAGGGGAGTTATGTACGAACTGAATGTCACCCCTATGAGCCAATATGTCACCCCTGCGAAAGCAGGGGTCTAAGAAGAGAGGTAGACTCATGGCAAAGAAAATTACGCTCCCTTTAACCGACGAAGTCTTGAAAGACCTCAAAGCCGGGGATAATCTTTTGCTTACTGGGGTAATCTATGCTGCTCGCGATGCCGCTCATAAAAGGATGGTCGAAGCTCTGGAGCAAGGAAAACCTCTGCCTTTCGATATCAAGGGTGCAACCATATACTACATGGGTCCCACCCCGGCCCGGCCGGGAAAGATAATCGGCTCGGCTGGTCCTACCACCAGTGGTCGGATGGATACTTACGCCCCACGTTTGATTGCCGAAGGATTGAAGGGGATGATTGGCAAAGGCTTGCGGTCAAAGGCAGTCAAAGATGCCATGGTGAAGCACAAGGCAGTCTATCTGGGAGCAATAGGGGGTGCCGGCGCCCTCATTTCCCGGAGCATCAAGAAGGCGGAAGTGATAGCTTATGAAGACCTCGGCGCCGAAGCTCTTATCCGCCTGGAGGTGGCAGACTTCTCTGTTACTGTAATAAACGACATCTATGGCGGCGACCTCTACCAAGAAGGCAAAGCTAGATACCGGGTCAAAGCCTCCTGAATCTGGCTAAAATCCCATATACTACTCTCTCACTAGGCGTAGGGCGGGGAGCGATATTACACTTTTCTCGGTAATGTTCAACCGATTCAGTCCAACAAGAAGTCATAAGGTGAAATTTCAAGAACTAGCTATTATGTCGGTAATCCCCCGGGAGAGAATTTGGATTCAGACAGAAAATCTCACTATTCAGCTCGCAACCGGTCTTCAAATGGACAGGTAGCTTGAGGTCTTGCTACAATTTCGACTATCAGGAGTATGCTTAGGCCTACCCAAGGACAGCTTCAGCGGGAAGAGATATTCATGGCAAGGGAAACATTTGAAAGGGCAATGCTATTGCACAAAATAATCTCAGAGGTGGGGTGGGCTGGTAAGCCTGAAGAAATCGCTGAAAAAGTGAGGCAATTGGAACGGGGGCTTCCGGCAGAGGACCAGTTTGCCGCACTGTGCGTCTGGATGGGAAAATGTTCACTTATTCATAAGCTGGAACAAGAACAATTTCCAAATCTATCTCGAGAAGAATATCAGGGACCCGATTTTCTTGCTGTTTTTAACCTTTCAGGGAAGAAGATACCAGCTCTTATTGAAGTTAAAAAAACCAGAAGTATCGAGCTGCAGC
>DATBWO010000008.1:0-2809 GCA_036514775.1 Dehalococcoidia bacterium
GAGGATAATGAATATATCTTGTGTCTCAGGCGGAATTGAACGAGAAGGAGTCTAATATCTTCTCTGCCTTCCACCACCAGACCACCCGCCTCTCCTGTTGCCATAAGACCCACCACCTCTGCTATCAGAAGGTGGGCGAGCCGCGTTAACATTAAGCGTCTGGTCCTTCAGCGTTTTTCCGTTGAGGCCGGCAATTGCGGCCTGACCTTGAGACACCGATGCCATTTCCACAAACCCGAACCCCTTGGAACGCCCGCTGTACTTGTCTTTTATAATGTTTACAGACGTCATTTCTCCAAAAGTCCCAAATTCCTGACGTAATTCCTCTTCAGTTACCTCATAAGGTAAGTTACCGACATAAATCTTCATACTAGTGCTCCTCCTTTAGTTTAATCTCGTAATACTTGTCCGGAAAATGGCGGCGGGACTTTGCCACGCACAGAATTCCACTCATCGGCATCATCCTGTGAAAGCGACACAGCAGGGACTCTTGGGATTCACCTTCACGTGTCGAGACTCCCATTGAGATGACACATCGTCACATTCTATAAACATACACGGGCCAGGTATCCCCGGCCCGTGTATGTCCATGTCAAACCGGTATTATCTACTCACTCTGACTTTATTGTAGCAATCTCTACAATAGACTGGCCTGCCATTGATAGGCTCAAAAGGTACTTCGGTGTCTTTGCCGCACTCGGCGCATATGGCAGGGAACAGTTGGCGTGGGGGACCGTAACTGCGGCCACCATTTCCATTCCCATTCCCATTCCGCTCTGTCTTCCTTGCCTGTCGGCATGAGGGACAGCGCTTGGGCTCATTAGTATAGCCCTTGGATTGAAAGAACTCTTGTTCCTCAGCGGTGAAGCTGAACTCAGTCCCACAATCGGCACACTGGAGCGTTTTGTCTTGAAAACTCATTGGATGACCTCCTTTCCTTTAAATTTTAGTTAGAGCCCGGGTCATCCAATACTTGATATGAATCTAGCAGAATCCTAAGAAGCTTGTAATAACCTAAACTTGAACTATTACATATATCATACACCACTTATTAAAATTGTCAAGTCCCATCGTGGTTCTATTCGTGCCTCGAGTCTGCTTCAAGCGCTAAGTAATAAATCCGATTCCGCTCTGACTTAAGTTCTCTTTCCCTCTTTGAGGCTTAAGAAGTCCGAGTTATATTCCTCGATAAGCCCGGCATCGGCAAAGCTGAAGTAGCAATTCTCGCCTATTATGACGTGCTTTATCACCTACTGCAGCACACTACGTCGCCTAATTAGTAAAAACATGACGAACCGTATAGTTTAGAACTACTCAAGAATTGGGTATGTAATAGTGTTGAAGTCTGTTAAAGTGGGGGGGTACTGGACGACAGACAGAACTTTATGCTATTGTTCAGCCTTAGTGTCTGGTCGAACCAAAATCGCATGATTTGTTTACCTGGATTACGTAGATTATCCACAATCAAGAGTGACCCAAGCCCATAGCATCTCGGTGCTGCTAATTTCATGAGATAGTCTGTAGAAAAGACAGCTCGCTGGAGGATAAATAATGAAGACAAATAAAAGAGAGGACCGGTCGGCTTCGCTGGCTGAATCCCAACCTGCGGTCCCAGTAAGGAGAACCCTTGCCCAAGACCTGTTCGATGGTGTTGCCCTATCGTACGACACCTGGGCGCAAGTGCTGACTTACTTTCAGTACCTTCGTTGGCGCGGGTTCTTGGTCTCACAAATGGCTTTTCGGCCGGGAAACCTTGTGCTTGACGTATGTACCGGTACAGCCGGTGTCGCCATTGAGATTGCCCACCATCATGATGGCCGAATCGTGGGGCTCGATGTTAGCCACTCGATGCTGCAAGCTGGCCTCCTCGCCATCGAGAAGCAAAGCCTGGACGGCAGAGTCCAACTTATCCAAGGCCGCGCTGAGCATTTACCCTTCCCCGATGAGACCTTCGATGCGGTTGTCTTCACCTACCTGTTGCGTTATGTCCAAGACCCTGATGCAACAATACGGGAGCTGTCTCGCGTACTGAAACCAGGCGGGGAATTGCTCTCGCTTGAGTTCGACATTCCGAAAGCCCTCTGGATGAGAGCTCTATGGGAACTCCATAATAGGGTCGTCATGCCCATAATGACCATCCCCGTTTCACGAGGTTGGCATCGTATGGGCTGTTTCTTAGGTCCGAGTATCTCGGGCTTCTGTAAACAGTATCCTGTTGACCGCCTCGCCGCAATATGGCGTGAAAACAGAATCCCGCTGGTACAAACGAGACGCCTGCTGCACGGTGTAGCCGTTTTGATGTGGGGAACGAAAGGAAGATAGAGACCGATAGCCAGCCGTAGTAACTACCTTATGAATGATGGACTTTCGGAATTTCAGAGACACCATACCAATTAAGCCTATTACAAATCAGGTATTATGTCCCCAGAATACTATCAAAAGGAGGTTGCCCATTTCTGACTTTTGTGCAATTTGCCGAATTGCGCGATAACTCACATTGTTAAAACAGAAGATATCTGAACGGCCTTCCCAGTTGAATAACTCATATTTAAGTTTACCGTCGGTCGAGTCCTGTGATGATGCTTCAGAGGACACGGCAAAGCACTCATTATGGCTTGACTGCCCGCGTCGCCATGCAATTAGGCATATACATAGTCAGGGGTTCCTTCTGTGAAGGAGGAGTCCTGTCTTCAAAGAAACCCGTAATAATAAAACCGGCTGTAAGTTGCCCGCCTATTTGATCGTCAAGGGTGTGGCTAAATTCCATCGGCTCACCTTGTTCCAGCCGGTGTTTCTTCTCCTCTTCCGG
>DATBWO010000009.1:0-2379 GCA_036514775.1 Dehalococcoidia bacterium
AACCCGGTTATGACGCCACAGGCAAGTAGAGCTGCGCAGTCGATAGGCATATCTTTGGGGACGACGACTAGCTGCGATTCATGGACAATGACATACTCGGCAAAGCTCCCCACCCTGGCCATCGTCCCGAGAGTCTGGCCCTTGGCATTTTTCAAATGGTCTTGCGCAGGCCACCTCGTCTCGCACATGTGGGGACGACCAGCCACACATTGAAGACAGTGCCCGCAGGATATGAGAAGTGAAACAACAACAGGGTCGCCGGGCTTGACCGAGGTGACGCCTTCGCCCACCTCCTCCACATAACCGGCCGATTCGTGGCCGGCCACAATGGGCAAGTTTGGCCCCAGTTCTCCGATGAGGGCGTGAATGTCGCTATGGCAAATTGCCGTCGCGGCTATGCGGACTTTCACTTCGCCCTTCTTCGGTGAGTCTATGCTCACATCTTCCACCACCAGGGGTTTCTTGAACTCGTAACAGACTGCAGCTTTCATTGTGGCCTCCCTTTTATTTCCCATTAGCTTTTGAGTTTAGATGTGGTATGAATATACCATAAAATCAATACTATCGCCTTGTTTAGTGTCTGAAAGCACATCCGTTTTTTCTAGGGGAGTCAATTCTTTTCCCTCATTATAATAACTGCCTGCACTCGCATACCACTTTACTGATGGTAACTCAGTTCGTACCCATCCCCATGCTGAAGCCCATGTGCGTGAAGAAGGAGTCGTATGGGGGTGCTGTAGAATTGTTGTGGGCTTCTTCGTTTTAGAGAGCTGTCGAAAACTATTTTTTATAGCCTTTCGTGCTAAGCCGGTACGCTCTAAGTTCCGATTATTGAAAATAGTAAGGTCGTGGCAGCCTAAGACCATAACATTGCCAATATCGGGCAAGCTAATAAAATGCGTCTCCAAGTCTTGAACGCGCACCAGACCACCTTGTTGAGCGTTTGTAGGATATGACTTTCCTGTCCAAATTGAGTAGCCAGTTTTCGTATTAACAAGAGATACCAATTCCGCATGCGGAACGTTGATGTAGTTCTTTGTCGTGGACACGAGCTTCTTTGAAGAATCGACTCCTATTGTAAGATAATCGGTAAATTTAGCAAACCTTGTCAGTAATTCACGGGTGAGGACTTTCCGTAAAGCTACTTCAGCGGCGTTAAGAAGAGCACTCAAAGCACCCGAGGTTGGATTCCAGTAGTCACCAACAAAATCCGTTGTGACATAGCCTGGCCATTCAAACTCAAGAAAACCCCCGCAGGTCATTAAGAACCGCGTCCTGACATTTCTTATTTTGTCGTCGTCACCCCAAGTATCACAGATTTCGTTCAGGAGTTTTATCGCGTCTTTTGAATTTTTAGACCAGGCACCATCAATTATTATTCGAGATACCCAAGGGTCTGGGTCAAACACCGTATTTATCTCCCATTTAGGAATCCCGTTCATCAATACTGTTTCAAACCATGCTCTATCGTCAGCATTGTCAGGGTCCAGGCTGCACCACTGAAAATCATCGCTATATAGCCTCACAGTTGGTTTCAATCCCCGTATTATGGGAGCAAAATCTCTAAGAGTATCATACCAGGCCCGCTGCTCATCCCTATATGTCGGAATATTATCCTTGGCGTTAATTTCCGAACACAATTGAGTCCATCTATCAACGTTAAATTCTACGGGCAGGTCTTTAGGATACAAGGACAATGCTAGCTTCCGGCATGCCGTGAAGTGTTGGCTCTCGTCAAACTCAACAACGAATCCGGGATTGGGAACATAATAATCAACGGGTGGTAGAGACTGTGCTCGGATGAATTCACGATTACCCCTAAACGCTTGAAGAGACGAACATATTTCGTTGAGTACCGAATACAATGGCGAATTGGCATAATCTTCGAGTGAAGCACCAGAAGGAAGCGAATAGGCGGGGCGAACCTCTCCGTAAATGCGCTCTAACATCGCTTTGACTGTTGCTTTACATTGAGGGCACCTCTCGTTATGTGGTTGTGCTGTGGAGGGCCGTTCAGACTGCGTATGTCTATCAGGTTTAGTCGCGGGCAGGCTAGCCGGTCCGGTAGTGCTCCCAGAAATTTCGAAGCCTAGATTTGTCAAGAAGGTGTTTGACTCTCTACCACCACTGAACGTTGACGGGGCCAACTCAGCACCGTTAGCGTACCTGTTCGCTACGGAAAGCACATATTTAGGCGGAAAGGATTGGCCTTCAAATAACACAAGGAAATCTCTAGATAATCGGCCCGGCGGGATTCCTCTTTGGCGAATCTCTCCTATTGCTTTAATTACATGTGCACGGGTTACATTGCTTGGTATCAATTCTATCCCCTTAATCAGGGCTTTTGAGGTCTTTCAGCTTCTATCTGTAGATTGAAAA
>DATBWO010000010.1:0-4179 GCA_036514775.1 Dehalococcoidia bacterium
CCGCCGGCATACTCTAAAACAAGGTATTCTCTCTCCATGCCATCGGAGGACATCCTGGCCAGACCGTGGAACCTGGCGATGCCATGGTCAACATGGACGACATAATCGCCGGGAGCTAGCTGAGGCAGAAACCATTGGTGAGGTATCGGCCTCTTCCTGGCTGCTCGCGGCTGCTTCACAAAGCCGAAGAGCTCGACATCGGTGATAATGGACAGCCTGTCATCCAGTAGCCAGCCTCCGTCCAGTGAGCCCTGGAGCACGGTGATTGAACCGGACGGAGGTATTTGTTCTATCTGTGATGAAGGCGAGGTATGAATATCTTCTTTCTGGAGAAGTTCCGCCAACCGGTTTGCCTGATGGCTAACTACGACCACGCGCCGTCTTTGTTCCACCATCTGCTTGGCTATTGTGAGGAACCTTTCCAGCTGGCTGCCGTAACTCTGAGCACTGACGAAGGGCCAAGCCTGTCCATAGCCCCGGGCGGCATCCCATGTTTCCAGCGCCAGGCGATGTTTTACCTTCATCTGCGACTCTAATTCTTCCCAGGTGAGGTAAGGAGAGGGAAAGTCTTCAGGCAGCTCGCCTCTTTCCATCTTTGCGGCTCTTAATTCTTGAGCTTCCTCGCTTAGCCTGGTGACAACAAGCTCAATCCCTTTGGAATCATCGAGGACGAGCAGGGCATCGCCGCCAAGGTAATCAAGGACGCTGCCCGCCGCCACCGCACAGCTATCAACTACCGATACGAACTCTCTGGCCGGGGTGACAATCAACGAGGATACGGGGCTGGTGGAGCGCTGGTTTTCCGGGTCGAAGTACCTCATGCTTTCTATCTGGTTGCCAAAGAACTCGATGCGAACTGGCAACTGGCTGCAAGGGGGAAAGACATCAATAATGCCACCCCGTTTGCCCATCTGCCCGGGCACTTCGACAACGTCCTCCACTTCGTAGCCCATTCCTTGCCATCGGCGCAGTAGCTCCAGGGGCTCAGCAGCCATGCCCGGCTTGAGAATATGACAGGCCGCCGCAAAATCCCTGTGCGGGATGGTTTTACTCATGACTGCCAGGGCTGAGGTCACTATCAAGGGAGGTTTACCGCTCTCTTCATAAAGCGTTAAGGTGGCTAATGCCCTCAACCTTTCCACCATCTGATAGCTAACAGCCGATAGCGGAGAACTTTCATAAGGCAGGAAGTCCAACTCAGGGA
This sequence comes from Dehalococcoidia bacterium, assembly GCA_036514775.1. Lineage (GTDB taxonomy): Bacteria > Chloroflexota > Dehalococcoidia > GIF9 > AB-539-J10 > RBG-13-51-36. Next base: position 1,205 of record DATBWO010000010.1, read on the forward strand.
GACGATGCAACTCGGCGGAAGGTGAACACCAGGCTCGAAGCTGCTCATGAAGCTTTCGGGCAGTCTCAGGCTGACCAGTCACCACCATGATAGGCAAATTAAGTTCTTCGTAAAGAGCGGCAATCAAGTAGGGCTTGGCGGCATCCAATATGATTGCCTTATGCTCCCCTTTTACTGTGGACATCTCCTCCACCAACTGCCTGTAGGCAGGCATTTCCTGGAGCAAAGAAAGCAAACAAGAGAGATTCATCCGTTGTCCTTCGTTAGCCATAGGATTCCATCCCTAAACATCCCACCTTAAGATAAGATTTCTCTCCTTAAACATCCCCCTTAAGATAAGGGGGATAAAGGGGGTTATGAATGTTTCCCAAGCTTTTCATAACTCCCCTGCCCCCTCTTACCTTAAGAAGGGCAAATGTAGAAATGAACTTGGGTAACTGAGCTAACCCTATAACTTCTTCTTGAGCGAATCCACCTTCTCCTTCATGCCCTGGGCCTTGTCTCGCCGGTCGTCAATTTTAACCGTGGTCAACACCCTGGCAACCCCTTCCCCGAAGGTCCCTTCGTGCATCTTCTTTACCACTGCTAGAATCCTGTCTAAGTCTCCTTCTATAATTGTCCCCATGGCAGTCATCTCGTACTTTATGCCCTTTTCCCGCTCCAGGACCTTAACCGCCCGTGCCACGTATTGGCTGACTGAAGGAGTCTTCGTTCCTAACGGGACAACGCTTATCTCGGCTATTGCCATTCTCTCACCTCCTTACACATTCAGATTTTTTGTAGTTGCCCCGATTTCATCGGGGCCATCAGTATCATACATTATGTCAATTATAGTCCTCTGCGTAATTTCGTATAAAACCCTCTCCCTCGAAGGGAGAGGGTCTGGGTGAGGGTGAATTTCCCCCTCACTCTAACTCTCTCCCACCAGGGGAGAGAGAATTATAATGATTTCTGCAGCTACCTATAAACAGGAGTCCTTTCGCCCCCACTCATCGGAGAACCTCTGTGTTTAGTGCTATTTTACCAGCAATGATAAAATAACTATAAATATGGAAGAAAAAGACTTAATTAAGAGCCTGGCCAGAAAGGCTGGCGATATCCTGATGAAGCATTTTCGCCAGGACTGGGCCTTGCTCAAGAAGCGAAGCCCGGCCAAAGAAGCAATTACTATCTATGATAAAGAGGTGGACAGATTAATTATTGAAGAGATTAAGAGACATTATCCTCACCACAGCCTGCTCACCGAGGAAAGCGGTTTTCTCAAAGGCGATCCTGATTGGCTCTGGATTGTCGATTCCCTGGATGGCACAGGTGATTTTGCCGACTTCAACCCTTTCTTTTCTGTGTGTCTAGCCCTGATGCACCAGAGCGAACTTCTACTGGGGGTAATTTATGCCCCGGCGATTGATGAGTTTTACTTTGCTGAAAAGGGCCAGGGTGCTTACTTAAACGGAGTAAAGATTCAAGTATCCGATGTATCAGACCTCAGCCAGAGTTACATTTTCTACTGCGAAGGTGGAGAGAAAAACCGGGGAAGAACAGGCGGGCTTCTGCAAAAGGTCTACCCCCGGGTTATCGACATACGCAAGCTAGGTTCGGCTGGGCTGGAAACAGCCTGGGTTGCCGCCAGCAAGGGCGAGGCTTACTACACCACCAGGATTTCGCCCTGGGATATTGCCCCCGGTGTCTTATTAGTTCAGGAAGCTGGTGGCAAGGTTAGCGATTTTCAGGGCAACCCCTGGAAGCCCCAGACAAGCGACCTGTTATTCTCTAACAAAAAGCTTCACGAAAAGATATTGAGCTTGATTTCTTCTCAGTGATATGAAGGAGGAGGAATGAGCGTGTGAGCCGAAGCCCTGAACCCTTCGCCTCTTGTCATCCTGAGCGAAGCGAAGGATCTGCGAAGGGGAAGAATCTCTGAGATTCTTCGTCGTCCCGATGTATCGGGACTCCTCAGAATGACATTATTAAACGCCATAGCACTATGTCCACAGAGAAAGCAGTTATAAAGACACTGGGAGGAAAAGAAATTACCATAACAGCACAAACTCCCATCCCCTGTTTCCGCTGTGGCATCTGCTGTACCTGCTACCAGGCTCCAGTTACCATCGAAGACATAGACAACATTGCCTCAGCCCTGGGAATATCACGTTCAAAGTGCATCTCCAGATATGCTCTGAAGGTGCCGATAAAGGAAGGCTACCTGCTCAAGCACGCCAAGAAGGGCTGCGTCTTCCTGGCCTGGGATGCCGATGGAAAAGCCCGCTGCACCATATATCCCTCGCGTCCTAAAGCCTGTCGGGAATGGACCCCCGGCCTTGCCAGGCCCGAATGCCTGGAAGGACTGGCTAAACTCAAGTCCGAAGGGCAGATAATGCTGCTGGAGGAACTCTTCAGCTCCCCAAAAGACCACCAAGCCCTTTACTCATCTCTGGAGAAAGAACCTCTACTTTAGCTTCCAAGGCAACATTTTTGAAGAGCACAGATTCTTTCTCGAAATAGATGATACCTTTCGACAACCTACAACTTCCGCCCTATAGCTTGCAAAAACTCGTCTTCGCCAATCTCAAGTTGCTTAAGAATGTCCGAGAGTAAATATGGACTAATGCTCTTAGCAGGATGGATAGGAACACCAGCTCGGCGGCAATCCGAGTGATGAAATATTGCGTGGCTCCCCTTTTGCCGGACCTTCTCAAACCTTAATTTCTGGAGTCCCTTCACCACCTCTCTAGCTTTGAGGGGAGGCAGTTTTGTCATACCCCTATTGCGACCCAGCTTGTGTCAACTTCGTCAGGAATCTCTTCACCACGCTCCTTGCGACATTCCAGGCAAAGCTCAAGCACCTCTTTAATGTTAGCCAGGCATTCCTCGTAAGTCTCACCCTGAGCGTGAGCTTCCGGAATTAACGGACAACTGGCAATATAGAACCCGTCAGGTGCTTTCCTAACAATAGCGGTATATTGCATTTTCTCCTT
>DATBWO010000011.1:0-2267 GCA_036514775.1 Dehalococcoidia bacterium
CCGCCGGGAAGGTGAGGCTGTAGTAATGAAATTCGAGGTGCCTCCCGAAGTTATGCGCTACGTCGTGGAAAAAGGGTTCATCGCTGTCGATGGTGTTAGCTTGACCGTGACGGCCAGGGATGCCGATTCATTCCAGGTTTCTCTGGTTAATTATACTCGCCAGAACACTATTTTCGGCAGCCGGCGGGTTGGCGACAGGGTTAATCTGGAAGTGGACATTATTGCCAAATACGTGGAACAATTTACTCAGGCTTGCAGTGGCGGCATAACTGCTGACTTCCTGCAGGAGCACGGCTTCCTGGTGAGGTAGCTGGTGGGTTGAGAGGATAATATGGGTTTAGCGAGTATCGAAGAAGCAATTAAAGATATAAAAGCAGGTAAGTTTGTCATCGTAGTCGATGATGAGGACAGAGAGAACGAAGGCGACCTGACTATAGCTGCTGTAAAGGTGACTCCGGAAGCGATTAACTTTATGGCTACCCACGGCCGGGGGCTGATTTGTGTGCCGCTTACCGGCAAGAGACTGGATGAGCTGCATATCCCGATGATGGTAAGCGATAATACGTCCAAGTTAACCACCGCCTTCACGGTATCGGTCGAGGCCAGGTATGGTACAACCACCGGAATTTCGGCGGCCGATAGGTCACGGACGGTGCAGGTTCTTATCGACCCTAAGACCAAACCTGATGATTTGCTGATGCCGGGGCACGTGTTTCCCCTGCGGGCCAGGGATGGCGGCGTCCTGGTGCGCACCGGGCAAACCGAAGCCGCTGTCGATTTGGCCAGGCTAGCCGGTCTCTATCCGGCAGGGGTTATCTGCGAGGTTATGAATGAGGACGGCACCATGGCGCGGATGCCCCAACTTGAAGTCATCGCCAAGAAATTTGGGCTGAAGATAATCAGCGTAGCTGACCTGATTACATATCGCCGCAGCCATGAAAAACTGGTGCACCGGGTAGCCGAGGCTAAGTTACCCACTACCTATGGTGAGTTCACGGTAATGGCATACAAAAGCGACATCGATTCTGACGAACATGTGGCTCTGGTGATGGGGGATATCACTACAAGTGAGCCAGTGCTTGTTCGCGTTCACAGCGAATGTCTTACCAGCGATGTATTTGGCAGCCTGCGCTGTGATTGCGGCGAGCAACTGGCTATAGCGATGCATAAGATTGCGGACGAAGGCAGGGGTGTTTTACTCTATATGAGACAGGAGGGTCGAGGTATCGGTCTCCATAACAAGCTCCGAGCTTATGAACTTCAGGACAGCGGCCTGGATACTGTTGAGGCGAACCTTTCTCTCGGGTTTGAAGCTGATTTAAGGGAGTACGGTATCGGCGCTCAAATCCTGGCTGACCTTGGTTTACATAAAATACGAATGATGACCAATAATCCTAAGAAGCTAATTGCTCTGGAGGGTTACGGTTTGAAGGTGGTAGAACAGGTGCCGATTCTTGCCAACCCTAACCCGCATAACCTGCACTATCTTGAGACAAAGCAGAAGAAACTAGGCCATCTGCTTAAATTACCGAATTTTGATGATAAGTAGGGTTAAACCTCAATTCTTAATTATCTCACAGGAAATGGCAATGAGCATACTACTTAGCAAACTGATGAAGAGGAGAGTAGAGAAATGGAACCTTATCATCCGTCACATTGTCTAATTTGTGGTGTTAAGATTACTACAGGGATAGACTCCCACATTAGGAATACTCACCAAATGAGTTATGAAGAGTACAACAAATATTTCTACGAGGCAATGGGCAGTTACAGCGTTTTTACTGATAAAGCAGGTAGAACTGTCTTGACCATTACTAGAATTGTGAATACCAAATAGGCGAATACACGATTGATTGTTTTGAAGAACAAGGTGTTTAAGAGGGGGCGAGTCCCCTCTTAAAAGAAACTCCTTCCCCTTCCCCTTTTCAAGGGGAAGGGGATAAAGGGGATAGGGTTACCAAAAACTTAAGGAGGCTGCATGGGTAAGAATTTTGAAGGTCAATTGCTTGGTAAAGGGCTAAAATTCGGGCTGGTTGTCTCCCGCTTTAACGATTTTATTACAACGAAATTACTGGAAGGGGCACAGGATGCTCTGGTACGCCACGGCGTACGGCAGGAGGACATCGATATTGCCCGGGTGCCGGGCGCATTTGAAATCCCCTTAATTGCCCAGAGATTGGCTCAGACCAAGAAATATGACGCTATCGTCTGTCTCGGTGCCGTAATTCGGGGCGGGACGCCCCACTTTGAATATATTGCGGCTGAAG
>DATBWO010000012.1:0-16995 GCA_036514775.1 Dehalococcoidia bacterium
TTGATTGACGGGTAATCGCACGGCGCTTAGACTGTATTTAGTTAGTTTTAGGGGGTGTTGCATATGCCTGTAAAAATAAATGGACGGATTTATTATAGGACTGTTGAAAGACGCGTCCAAGTAATGGCAACAACCCGGGTAGTAAAGAGCGTGTGTGGTCTGTGCGTGGGTAATTGTGGCGTGTTGGTCACTTTGGAAAGGGGTAAGGCGGTTGGCATAAAAGGAGACACCGAGAGTCCACTAAACCAAGGTAGTTTATGTCCAATAGGTCGGGCTTCCTTGGAATACCTTTATCACCCCGATCGGTTAGCCTACCCATTCAGAAGAGATGGAGGGAGGGGTGAAGGCAAGTGGCAGAGAATTTCATGGGACGAGGCATTTAATCTGACGGCTGAGGCACTGAATAAAGTGAAGCAGGAGTATGGTCCAGAGGCAGTAGTTATGGTGCAGGGGTCGGCAAAGGGACCGATGGATACTCATTTGGTGCGGTTGGCTAACGCCTTTGGCACGCCCAATGTGGTCTGCGCTGAATACGTTTGTCATATGCCGAGAATAGTGGCTGCCGAATTGACCTTTGGCTTCTTTCCTGGTGCTGATTATGGATATCCCCCGGCATGCATTATATCTTGGGGTGCCAACGATGCCGAGACACATTTTGGTAGACACAAAGGCCTTGTCCAGGCAGTGAAGAAGGGGGCAAAGCTGATTGCCATAGACCCTCGGGAGACAAAAGCCACCACGATGGCAGACATGTGGCTGCGAGTCAGACCGGGCTCAGACCTAGCCCTGGCACTGGCGATGATAAATGTGATAATCAACGAGGGCATTTATGATAAAGATTTCATTGATAAATGGACGGTTGGTTTCGATAAGCTTAAGACCCATGTTCAGGACTACTCTCCAAAGAAGGTGGCAGAGATAACCTGGGTTCCTGCGGACCAGATTACCAAAGCCGCCAGATTGTATGCGACCAGCAAGCCGGGGCATATAGAGTGGGGTAATGCTCTTGACCACAACGTTAATAGCTTTCAGGCCTCCCGTGCTATCTCAATCCTGATGGCGATAACCGGTAACTTGGGCGTACCCGGCGGAGAAATGGAGTCGCGTGGTTCAGGCTACCGATTCGGGGACACTGAATCTTCAGAAATTGGCGTTTTGGGGCGCTGGTCAGCTCAAATGGAGCTCCGTGACAAGATACCGGGGAAGAAACGACAGAAGAGGGTTGGAGCTGACATGAATATGTTGCCAGACGTGCGTTATATTCTTCCTCAGTCGTTCATAAAGTCTGTCCTGCATGGAGAACCTTATCATATTCGCGCTGCCTTTGTTCAGGCGTCTAACCCCCTGTCATGTTGGCCTGATGTTAAGGAGGCATACCGGGCGCTCAAAAAGCTGGATTTTTTAGCAGTATCGGACATGTTTATGACGCCGACAGCAGCTTTAGCTGATATAGTATTCCCCGCAGCCAGCTATCTCGAGTATGACGGTATTCAGATGCTCCCCAATGGCGCAGTAGTTCAGATTCAGCGAAAGGTTGCCCAGATTGGAGAGTGTCGTTCAGACCATGAGATAATAAACGGGCTGGCCAAAAAGATGGGGCTGGAAGAGTATTTTTGGGATAGTATTGACGATTTTTGGGATGCTATTTTGGAACCGATAGGCGTAACCTTTAAGGAGTTCAAGGAAATAGGTCTGTTTATTGGTAAAGGGAAGCAGCCCGACAAGTACCGAAGATACGAAAAAGATGGCTTTAAAACACCTTCAGGCAAGGTTGAGTTATACTCAAACCAACTGAAAAAATGGGGATTTGACCCCTTACCCACATACTATGAGCCGCCTGAGACACCTTATAGCGACCCTGAACTGGCTAAAGAGTATCCGTTAATATTTATTACTTGGAAACGGAAACCCTACCGACACAGTGGAGGTCGGCAAATAGCTTCTTTGCGAAATAGCCATCCCGAGCCAATTGTTATGATTCACCCCGAAACGGCAGGTAAGCTGGGAATAAAGGAGGGCGGCTGGGTGTACATCGAAACCAGGAGAGGCCGGATAAGGCAGAAAGCTACTTTGACAGCCAGTATCGATCCCAGAGTAGTCGGTGTTGATTATGGTTGGTGGTTTCCCGAGAGAGGGGTATCTGAATTATATGGTTGGACAGAATCCAATGTTAACATTCTGACCAACGATAAGCCGCCCTTTAACCGAGAGATGGGCTCTGCTAATTTAAGAGGCTTCCTGTGCAAGGTCTACAAAGTGGAATGATTGGTGAGTGGCTGCTGGAAGTTTTAATCTTTTCTGCCTCGCGGTTTAAATTTATCTCCGCCCCCTAGTTCTATATGTTCCGGCTCCGGATTTTGTGGTTGCCTGGTTCATCAGGTTGGCAATAACCGCCCCAACATGGATGCCAAGACGTAAAGATGCCCGACGGCCTTTATTACTTAGGACAATGACTTGGAGCTTCGATTTCATCGGAGTGAGAAGATGGAAAGCACTTTCAACTGCCACAGGCTTGGGAAACAAGGGTATAATAAATAAGGGGGGGAGACGGAGAGCGAAGGTATGAAAAACAGCGAGGTGGCTAAGGTACTTCAGGATATTGCTGACCTTCTGGAGCTTAAAGGGGAGAATGTCTTTAAGATTCGCGCTTATCAGAAGGCAGCCCGTGCTATCGAGCACTACCCCCGGGAATTAAAAGCTATGATTGAGGAAGGGGAGGACTTACAGAGCATTCCCGGCGTGGGTGAGGCAATAGCCAAGAAGACCACCGAACTGATAACCACTGGCAAGCTGGGTTATTACGAGAATCTGAAGGCGGAGTTCCCCCAGGGGATAACCAATCTCCTGGCTATACCCGGGATTGGCCCCAAGACGGCTAACAAGCTTTCCAGCGAATTGGGAATAAGCTCGGTAGATGAATTGGAGCGAGCAATTAATGAGGGGCGAGTAGCTAAACTCTTCCGCCTTGGCGAAAAGACCGCTGATAATATCCTGCACCAGATCCAGGCATTGCGCCGCAAAGACCAGCGCATCCCTATTGGCGAGGCTTTGCCCATTGTCGAGGAAATTATAGGTGCCCTCCGCTCTGTCCTCGGCGTGAGAAATCTCACTGCCGCCGGCAGCTTACGGCGCTTTCGAGAAACAGTAGGCGATATTGACCTGATGGGCACTGCCGATAACCCCAAGGGGGTTATAGATGCTTTTGTGGCCCTGCCTCATGTAAGGCAGGTGCTGGCCCAGGGGTCGACCAAGGCCAGCGTTATTGTCAGCGGCGGATTGCAAGTTGACTTGAGGATGGTGGAGCATGACTCCTTCGGTTCTCTACTTCAATATTTTACCGGCAGCAAACAGCACAACATTTCCTTGAGAGAAAGATGGCATAAGCAGGGATTAAAACTGAGTGAATATGGGATAACCGTTGTAGCTACAGACAAGCTGGAAAAATTTTCTACGGAGGAGGAATTCTATCATCGACTGGGACTTCAGTATATTCCGCCTGAACTCAGGGAAGCCCAGGGTGAGATAGAAAAGGCTGAACAAGGAGCTATACCAAAGCTTGTGGAGTTATCTGACATAAAGGGAGACCTTCATACGCATACTGAATGGAGCGATGGGCATAATTCCATCGAGGAACTGGCTCTGGCTGCTCAAGACATGGGCTATCAATATATTGCAGTCACAGACCATTCTGCTGGACGTGGTATTGCTCATGGTCTTGATGTGGAGAGGTTGAGACAGCAGGTTGCTGAAATCAAAGCTCTTAACGAGCGTCTAACCGGAATCCATGTGCTTACGGGCAGCGAAGTTGATATTCGGGCGGATGGTAGCTTAGACCTGCCACACGAAATTCTATCTGAATTGGATATGGTGATTGCTGCTGTGCACTCCGCCATGAACCAAAGCGAGGAAAAGATGACCCGGAGGGTAATAAATGCTATAGAAAATCCCGATGTTAATATGATTGCCCACCCTACCTGCCGCCTTATAGGAGAGCGTGAGCCCGTAGCCATAGACTTAGAAGCCGTCTTCCAGGCAGCAGCTAAGTATAAAAAGATTATGGAGATTAACGCCATGCCTGACCGCCTCGATTTAAAGGATATCCACGCTTTTCGTGCTCGAGATTTGGGAGTAAAGCTCGCCATCGGGACCGATGCTCATAGCGTTGCTCATCTGGGCTTTATGCGATTCGGGGTTGGTGTGGCTCGGCGGGCTTGGTGTGAGCCGCAGCATATATTAAATACCTTGCCCCTGGCGGAATTGCTTGCCGTTTTAAATAGGAATGAGGGGTGAATCGGACGGAAGATTCAGGCGGCATTTCGCGGGGGTATCCTATAATTTTGCTTACTCACCTAATAGCTGGATAGCAATCTTTCTGGTACTGACTACGTACGACAGTGATGGTTAAAGTGAGCATTTCTGTGGTAAATCTGAGACGTGTGGCAACGCTCTCGTCTCAGTCAGGTTTTAGGTGGTTTAATTCCTCTTCCATAAACTGTTAGAACAAGCTAAAATATATGGTTTAGGATGGGTTTTTAAAAAATAGCTTTGGCGACTAAAACCGGTAAGCACAGTAACAAGTTAGCTCTCAAGTGTTGGTCATTGTTTCAGGCTCCACTTGTAGTCACATGTTGTTCATATTTTTAACGGACTGTTGCCAAAATTTGGCGCCGGTGGCAAGTTTGGTGTTAGCATGAATGAGTATAAGCCAAAGATAAACCTGCGTAAGGCGGTTTTCATAGCGGTTCTCGCTATTGTTCTCATGGCAATAGGTGGATGGCTTTTAACGCATGAGAATTTTTATCAAATGTTTGCAGCTGTCAGGGGAGCCAACGGCTTACTTATCGCATCAGCCATAGCCATATATTTTCTTAGCGTGGGGCTTTGGGCCAGCCGCTGGCAAGCGGCACTTTCTTGCATAAACTGTAGAATAAGCTTTGGTACTCGTTATCTGATCATTTGCGCAACCATTTTCCTTAATAATATTACTCCTGGAGCACGTGTTGGTGGTGACCCATTCGGAAGAGTTTATATGCTGCATAAGTTGGAGAATACGAGTTATTCGTCGGCTATGGCCTCCTCCATTGGTGAGCACGCTCTTACTCCCCTGGTTATTCTCTCGTTTTTAATGGCGGGCTTGCTTTTGCGATTTGGGAAAGGGTCACTCAAGTTAAGCTTGATTTTTACAGTGGCATGGGTTTTAATCGCTCTCGGAACAGTCTTTCTTCCCCGCCTCTTTTTCAAGAAAAGAATTGCAGTCAAGGGTGTAAACCGCATTACAAACCGTGTTCTCGGTTGGTTTGGAAAGCGCAGGAATGCTCAAGAAATGATAGAAGTAATTGAGACTTTCTATTCAAGTTCTTATGCTACGGTAGACACATGGAAGAAGATGTTGTTGATAGGGAGTTTGACATTAGTACTCGGGGTGCTTGACATTTTTCGACTTTACGCTATATTCCTAGCCTTGGGCTATCATCCCCCAATTTCCATGCTTTTAGTTGCCTCCTCACTTCCGAGTATCGTTGGTCTCATTCCATTTCTACCAGGCGGCTTGGTTCTTGTTGAAGGGTCATTAATTTCGATTCTTGCCCTTTTTGGTGTTCCTCTAAATCTGGCAATGGCAGCAACAGTGATCGAGCGAGGAATCTCGTTTGTTTTGAGCACTGTAGTAGGGGCTGGAATCTTCTCCTATCTGGGAGTCAAGATGGCAAGAAAACCTGAAGTTCGAGGCTAGGCAAAGATGCGTGTAGCATTAGTTGGTGACGAGTATTACCCTGATATAGGTGGTGCTGCTCATTATGCTTTTGAGTTAAGTCTTGACTTGGTTAAGTTAGGTATAGAAACTGTGGTGATTACACATGCGCATCCTGGCCAACCTGAAGAAGAAGAAATTGCTGGGGTTAAAGTCAAACGAGTGCAAGGCTTGGTGCTAAAAGATCCCCACCGTGCCGCCTCGCCATTTCTTTTTCGCCGCTGCCATAAATATATCCTGGATGGGCAATTTGATGTGGTCCACGGGTTGGACATTTATTCCTCTATGGCGCTGATGGTGATTCGTTTTGCACATAGACACCAGATTCCTTGTGTCTTGACCTGCCACACAGTGATGGAATCATCTTTTTTAATATTCATGCAGCGCCCCCTGGGCTGGGCACTCAGGAAAGCTGATCGTCTGATAGCTGTAAGCCGGGCATCGGCGCACTTCTGCCGTTTGTTGGGCTTTCCCGAAAAAAGAATAACCATTGTCCCAAATGGTGTTGATCTATCGTGCTTCAATGGGGCAATAGACGCTTTCGTAATGCGAAAGGAGCTGGGCATTGGTGACGAGCCTCTTGTAGTGACAGCGTTGCGTCTGATCAAGCGGAAGAACCCCGATCTGCTCATATCAGCCTTTGCCAGGGTATTAAAAGTCGTTCCAGATGCCAAGCTGGTTATTGCTGGCTCTGGTCGGGAAGAGGATAATCTGTCTCGCCAGATCAGGGACTTGAACATTACAAATTCTGTATTCTTGGTGGGGGCACTGACAAAAGAAAAAGTCGCTCAACTCATGGCAGTGGCAGATGTTTTTGTTTTACCCTCTAAAATGGAATCATTTGGGCTGTCATTGCTGGAAGCTTCAGCTGCGGGTGTGCCAGTGGTATGCTCAAACGCAGGTGGAGTCCCTGAAGTGTTCCAAGATGGTTTCAATGCGCTCCTATATCCTCCAGGAGACGGTAGTGCTATGGCAAGGGCAATAATTTGTTTGATTCAAGATAAGGAGCTAGCGAAGACGATTAGCGCAAACGCTGTGGAAACCGCTAGCAGGTTTACCTGGGAAATGGCTGCCGAGCGGACACTCAGGGTTTATGAAGAAGTGTTACAAGAAAATGGCTCAAATTGCTCTTACTATTGACGTTGAACAAGATGCTCCACCCTTTCTCGACACATGGCAGGGTGTAGAGAAAGGACTACCATTAATGCTGAAAGTTCTTGCTAAACATGATGTGCCAGCTACATTTTTTGTAACGGGATTAGCTGCCGAAGGATTTCCTGGACTTATTGCTGAGATTTCTCAAAGGCATGAGGTTTCGTGTCATGGATATGAGCACGAAAGGTTTGATAGGTTGGCTGTGGAGGAGCAGCGACAGCGGATTCAGAAGGCAACGGAGATTTTGCAGGAGATAACGGGGACAAAGCCTCCGGGATTCAGAGCGCCGAATTTCAAACTGACCGCGCAAACCCTCGCCATCTTAGAGGAAATTGGATATGTCTACGATTCTTCGAAAGCGAGCTATAAACGAGCCCCTAGACATAGTAATTCCAGCCTTACAAGAATTCATAATACCTTACCATCTAGCTTTCTTCGTTTGCCCGTCTGGCTTTCCCGGCCTGTGCTAAGTCTATGTCTTCGTTCCTTGCCGTTGGTGGTTCTGAATTGCCATCCTTGGGAGCTGGTTGAAATATCGAATGTCAGATTCGACATGAGATTCGCCACCGGTGATAAGGCATTGAACAGATTAAACAGGACAATAGACTATCTCCATACTAAAGGAGCAAGTTTCATAACATTGCAGGAAGTCGCCTTGAATGGAACAGCACAAAGCTAATCAGCATGACTCTCAATTTGCGAAGATATTAAGATGATATTCGGTGAAAGATATTTTGAGGGAAGATTTAAGAAGGAAGATCCTTGGAGGTACTTCTCATGTAAGTACGAAAGAAGAAAATACGTTAGGCAGCTAGAGGCTATCAAACAATATGCTCCTCACCCACAGAATATTCTCGAAATAGGATGTGCCGAAGGAGCTCATACATTGATACTGGGAAGAGCGTTTCAAGAGGCCAACGTATTGGGTATAGACATATCAAAAACTGCCGTTAAGAGGGCGAAAGAAAATTGCAAATGTTGCCAGAATGTAAACATTATTGAAGCAGACATAGTAGAACTATTTAAGCAGGCTTATTTTCCAAATAATACCGTTGATGTCATTATTCAAAGTGAATCGCTCTACTATTTGTTCCCTAAATTGTGTATTCAATTGAGTTTGGTACATTATCTAAGATGTATAACCAAGATTATGAAGAATAACGGTATCTTTGTCACATCGAATCACATTAACATGCGGTCGAGACCTGCTATGGGAATATGTTACTTGATACTAAAACGCCTTTGCACGTTAGCGCAGAATTCTGAATATAAAGATTGGCATGGCATCAGGTGTAAATATCTGACTTATGATTTGAAGGTCTTCACCAGACGGAATGAAGTCCTGCAAGGTATCTGATTACCAATGTAGGCGCTAGACTTCGAAAGATATTAGGGAAGCTCGTATATGCACATGATATATGCTTATTCACCTAATATCTGAATAGCGATCTTTCTGGACCTGGGGCGATTATCAAAATCTACGAAAACTATCTGCTGCCAGGTGCCCAGAGTTAACCTCTTATTCACAAAAGGTATTATTAGTGAAGCTCCAAGCGTGGAAGCACGCACGTGGGAATGACCATTGCCCTCCTCCCAAGTTTTATTATGCTTATAAGGAATATTCTGGGGTATCACTCTATCCCACATATTCTTAAAATCGGAGAGTAGATTTGGCTCGTACTCTATGGTGGTTATTCCGGCCGTTGAACCGACTATAAACAAAGTGACTATTCCGCTATTAACCCCAGATTCCTCGACATTCTTGGCCACCCGAGAGGTTATATCGATAATGTCGCAATTGCCTTTGGATTGAAGGGTGATGTCTTTAGTGACTACAGTCATATCCTTACCTCCCGCCATATGATATCGCCTAACTCAAATACAGGTCCATCACGGCATACCTGTTTTAAACCCTTCTTGGTATTTATAGTACAGCCATAGCAAGCTCCAAAACCACATCCCATCCTCACCTCAAGGGAAACCTGACATTTTCTTAGTTTGAGATTGCTTCGCTTCTCACCCTCACCTTTTTCCTCTCCCTTCAAGGGAGAGGGATTAAGGGTGAGGGCCATCGCCTTATACATATCCACTGGTCCACAGGCATATATCTGGTCAGCCCAGTCCAAGAAGTCAGGCAGAATATCTGTAGCCATGCCTTTCTTGCCCATGCTGCCATCCTCGGTGACGGGGATAAATTGAACTCCGTTTGGTAAAGGCGAGAGTTTGGTTTGCTTCTTACCCGCGGAAGAAAAAGGATAGAGCTGAGCAGCAGTGGTCTTCCCATGAATTAGAGTCATCTGGTGCTGAGATGAAGCACGCTGAGCCAAAAGGACAAGCGGGGCGATGCCAATTCCCCCAGCTACCAGCAACAAGTGCTTAGATTGTCCCGACTTTGTCGGGGGAATACTAAACCCCTTACCTAGAGGGCCGAAAATGTCTATCCTATCACCCTTCTGTCGCTGTGACAGCCAGAGGGTGCCTTTGCCCGCTACCTTGAATAGGAGGGCAATCTCCCGGGAAGAAGCCTGATGAATGCTGAAAGGGCGGCGTAATGTAAAATCTCCACACCGCACTGTAATGAATTGCCCGGGCAGAGCCGCCACTGCTATATCTGGCGTCTCAATCCACATGAGGTGTATGCCGGGCGCGACCTCCACATTAGAAGCCACGGAGCACAAGGCTTGTTTCATGCTACGGATTTATCCATACTCTGCTCGTCATTTTCCCCTCTTTAAGTACTCCCTGAGTGGTTGAACGTTAAAGATTTGTCTACTATTTGCTAACGCTCCTATAGCTACCCGAGCAGTATCTAATGAGGTGAAGCATGGTATCCTCTTTTCTGCCGCGGCACGCCTGATATCTAGACCATCTTTTAGTGGAATGCGCCCTCCCGTGATAGTATTAATCACTCCGCTCACAGAGTTATTTTGGATAACATCAATAACGTTAGGATGTCCCTCGCTTAGCTTCTTGGTCACCATTTTTACCGGGAGCCCCATAGATTCAATCATCGCTGCAGTCCCCTCCGTGGCGTAGAGCTCGTGGTGCAGGGCATGCAATTGCTTAATCAGAGGCGAGGCTTCATCTTTATCCTTGTCGGCAATGCTAAGTAGCAGACTACCTCCTTGAGGTAGCATCAATCCAGAGGCTAAAAGTGCCTTAACCAGGGCTGCCTCAAAGCTGTAATCAATCCCCATAACCTCGCCTGTGGATTTCATTTCAGGACCAAGGTAGCTATCTACTCCAGTCAACTTGGCCATAGAGAAAACGGGAGCCTTTATACCTACCAATTTTTGTCTCTTCCATAACCCGCCTTCATAGCCCTGCTCCTTGAGGCTAATCCCAGCCATGACTTTAGTGGCAATTCTTACCATGGGCACGCCGGTTACCTTGGAGATAAAAGGCACGGTTCGGCTGGCGCGGGGATTTACTTCAAAAACATATACCGTTGAGCGACCATTTTCCCTCATGATTACCATCTGGACGTTCATCAACCCTTTAATTCCCAGAGCCAATCCAATTCTGATGGTGTAATCCACCATGGAATTTACTTCGTCTTGAGTGAGATTGATTCCCGGGTAGATAGCCAGGGCATCACCGCTATGTACGCCAGCTCTTTCAATATGCTCCATCACACCAGGAATAAGCACCTTTTCCCCGTCGCAAATGGCATCTACCTCGACTTCTTTACCCTGGAAATATTTATCAATAAGCACAGGATGCTGGCTGTCCATCTCCAGAGCTAGCGTCAGGTACCGGATTAACTCGGGTTCGTTATATACGATTTCCATAGCCCGTCCCCCCAGAACATAGCTAGGGCGCACCAACACCGGATAGCCCAAAGTCTTAGCTACATTTAATGCCTCTTCAACGGATGTTACTCCAGCCCCCGGTGGCTGAGGAATTCCCAATCTGTCTAGGAAATTTTCAAAGCGGCGGCGGTCTTCCGCTATGTCTATGGCTTCGGCACTCGAGCCAAGTATGGGTAGATTGTTGCGAGCTAAGACCCCAACCAAATTAATAGGTGTTTGTCCACCAAGCTGGACGATGGAAGGTGGAGCAGAACCGTCGTTACTCTCATTCTCAAGTATATTTCGGATGCTTTCCTCGTCCAACGCTTCGAAATAGAGGCGATTACTGGTGTCAAAATCAGTGGAGACTGTCTCAGGATTAGAATTGACCAAGATGCTCTTTATTCCTATCTCTTGAAGCGCCCAGGCTGAATGAACGCAGCAATAGTCAAACTCAATTCCTTGCCCGATGCGTATAGGCCCGCTGCCGATAACCACAGCTTTCTTCTCTGCCAAGGGTTCAGCTTCATTCTCCTTCTCATAAGTGCTGTAGAAATAAGGGGTCTCGGCATCAAATTCGGCAGCACAGGTATCTACCATCTTGTACACCGGACGGATTTGCCATTGGTGGCGAGCCTGCCTTACCTGCTCCGGCAACCTGTCGGCCAAAGTGCTCACTTGCTCATCGGAAAAGCCCAGCCTCTTTGCCTCCCATAAAAGCTCCGGTGTCAATGGTTCGGAGAGAAGCTTTTTCTCCATGTCCACAATATTCTGGAACTTATACATAAACCAGGGGTCTATCCCGGTGCGCTGGGAAAGCTCTTCGGGCGTGGCTTCCCTGCGCAGCGCCGCCATGATAGCCCATAGCCTTAAGTCGTTAGGGTGAAGTGGGTAGGAATTAAGCCCTCCTCCTTTACTCCAACTGGGATCTTCCCAGAGCAGGGTGCGTTTGCTGAATTCCAGGGAGCGCACTGCCTTTTGTAGAGCGGCCTCAAAACACCTGTCAATGGCCATTGCTTCACCAGTGGCTTTCATCTGGGTGCCAATTCCCCGGTCACCTAAAGCAAATTTATCAAAGGGCCACCTGGGAATCTTGACGACGCAGTAATCCAGGGCTGGCTCAAAAGATGCCAACGTTTTGCCCGTGATCTTGTTTGGTATCTCATCGAGCCTCTTACCTATGGCTATTTTGGCAGCTACTCGGGCAATAGGATAGCCAGTAGCTTTGCTGGCTAAAGCCGAGCTACGGCTGACACGGGGGTTGACTTCAATTACGTAATACTGGCTTTTTGTCGCCCCCTTTTGGTCTGGAGCCCATTTTTCCGCAACTATGGGATGTGGAGTAAGGGCAAATTGTATATTGCAGCCACCCTCGATTTTCAATGCTCTTATGATTTTCAAACTGGCCGACCTGAGCATCTGGTATTCCTTGTCGGTAAGAGCTTGACTAGGGGCTACCACGATGCTATCCCCGGTATGCACGCCCATGGGGTCAATGTTTTCCATATTACACACGGTAATGCAGTTATCAGCAGCATCCCGCATAACTTCGTATTCAAGTTCCTTCCAGCCTAAAACGCATTGCTCCACCAGAACCTCATGGCTCATGCTGGAATCCAGACCATTAGCAACAATCTGCTCAAGCTCTTTCATAGTGTAGGCGATGCCGCCGCCGGTGCCCCCCAGGGTATAAGAAGGGCGGACAATAAGAGGTAAGCCAATTGACTCGACCAGTTCTATAGCTTCCTTCACCGATTTCACAGTTTTGCTTGGGGGCACAGGCTCGCCAATATCAAGAATAAGCTGCTTGAATAAAGACCTTTCCTCGGCCTTCTTTATTGTTTCTATAGGTGTGCCCAGAGGCCGCACATTATACTTGTCGAGTATGCCAGCGTCAGCTAGCTCCACCGCCAGGTTAAGCCCTGTTTGCCCCCCCAGGGTAGGTAATAGCCCATCGGGGCGCTCTCTTTCAATTATGCGAGCCAGGACTTCCACAGTGAGCGGCTCAATATAAACAATATCGGCAATGCCCTCGTCGGTCATGATGGTGGCCGGGTTCGAGTTCACCAGGACTGTAGTCACGCCTTCTTCTCGTAGAGCCCGGCAGGCCTGAGTTCCCGAATAATCGAACTCCGCTGCCTGCCCGATTATTATCGGCCCTGAACCAATGACTAAGACCTTAGATATTTTGGACATTTAAACTCCTATATCCTCGATAAATGGCGACGTAAATCAAGAATCATTGCACCCGACAAGCTCTCCAATTTTCATCAACCCATATTCCAGTGACCTGAACCTTAAAATTCCATGAGCCCACAGTCTTGATCGCTGCAAGTATATGCTTCAGTTGACTCTCTCTGTCTGTGGGATTACCGGCACAATCATGATGTCCGACCACGGCAATAAGTTTTGAATTATGACGTTCAACTGAGATTTTTACTCTTCCCTTGATTGACTCAATTGTAGTTTTATCCGTATTCTCAGCTAGAATCTTATTGGGGCCCGGTTCAGTAATCATGTCCACGTAATCTATACGGTAATTTCTCTTGATATATTCAATTACTGGTACCTGTACTCTACCATCCATGCAGTTAATAGCAGTGGCAAATTTGCTATTCATCTCGTTTACGCTCTGCTTTATACAGTCTATCCATCTCCAGAAATCGCTCAAATAGATACATGTTGTCCAGCGGGCCGGGGGCAGCTTCGGAGTGGTATTGGATGGATAGGATAGGCAAGTCTCGATGGCGAAGGCCCTCCACCGTGCCGTCATTTAAGTTGATGTGGCTAACTTCAAGTCCACCTTTCAAGGTATCGGCGTCCAGGGCATAACCATGGTTCTGAGCGGTGATATAGATTCTGCTGGTAGCTAAATCCCGCACGGGGTGGTTGCCGCCCCGATGCCCAAAGTTGAGCTTAAAGGTCTTAGCTCCTAAAGCTTTGCCTATAAGCTGGTGCCCCAGGCATATGCCCATTAGAGGCTTCTTACCTATGAGATTTCTTACTGTCTCTGTTGTATCGTCGAGGAGATTAGGGTTGCCGGGGCCGGGGGAGAGGACGATGCCATCGGGATTTAAATCTAAGATGTCTTCTGCTGAAGCAGTGCACGGGATAGCAGTTGCCCGGCAGCCGAGTCGGCTCAGGATGCGCAGTATGTTGTATTTCAAGCCATAGTCGATTACTGCGATATTAAGTTGCTTCGCTTCACCCGCACCTTTTTCCTCTCCCTTCAAGGTAGAGGAAATCAGATTTGCCGTGGCGGGCTTACCCGATTGCCACTCATATGCCTTCTCGGTGCTCACCTGACGAACGAAATCAGTAACATCATATCTAGGTAAGGTTTTTAGCTCTTCTAACGCCTCCTCAACTGTCATTTCCGAAGTGACCATTCCCATCATGGCTCCTTCCAAGCGTAGGTGACGAGTCAAGGCACGGGTATCTAGGCCGCTGATGCCAGGAATGCCATAAGCCAGCAGGAATTCGTGCAAAGTCCGGGTACTTTGCCAGTGGCTGGGTCGAGGGCAATATTCTCGAACAGCTAAACCCCTGACCTGAATTTGCTTTGATTCAAAATCGGATTCATTGATGCCATAGTTGCCGATCAAAGGATACGTAGGAACTAAGATTTGACCGGCAAAGGACGGGTCGGTGAGCATTTCCTGATAGCCGGTCATGCTGGTGTCGAAAACCACCTCACCATAGGTAGTACTCCTGGCGCCGAAGGCCTCGCCTTCGTAGGCCGAGCCATCTTCGAGGACTAAAATCGCTTTCTTAGCCATGAGATTTCACCCTAAAAATTCTGCGAATTTTCAGGGGACCCGATTGCCTCGCTTTGCTAATCACCCTCACTTACGCCTCCTTCCTTCAGGGGAGAGAGCAGGGGGTAACAAGGAACCATCTATATAAACTATCTTGCCATTTACTATGGTCGCCATTACCTTGCCCTTGAACTGATAGCCATTGTAAGGGGTATTTTTGCCTTTGGAGGCGAAATTGCGGCTATTTACTATCCATTCTCGGTCAGGGTCAAGTATGGTGATATTAGCTGGGGTACCTGCCTTTAAGGTGCCCAGTTCACCATTTCTACCAATGATTTTTGCTGGCTCATAAGTTAGCTTAGAAATGAGCTGAGTAAGGCTTATTTCTCCTCGGTGCACCAGGCTCATGAGACAGCCCAAAGCGGTTTCCAGGCCACTGATGCCGAAAGCAGCCAGCTCTAGCCCGCAATTTTTGTTCGCCAGGGTATGTGGTGCGTGGTCGGTGGCGATAGCATCGATTACCCCGTCTTTCAGTCCCTTGATTAAGGCTTGGACATCCTCTTTAGTGCGCAGGGGCGGGTTTACTTTGGCATTGGTATCAAGGGGTTTGTTAGGGGACTCGCTCGTAATTCTCTCTTCGGTTAACGTCAAGTGGTGGGGTGTGACCTCGGCGGTTACCGAAATCCCTTCTTCTTTGGCACGGCGAATAAGCTCCACAGAGCCCTGGGTGCTGACATGGGCAATGTGAAGTCTGGCCCTGGTCAACTTTGCCAGAGTCAGGTCACGGGCTACCATAACTTCTTCAGCGGCTGCGGGAATTCCTTTTAGGCCCAACCTAGCAGACACCTGCCCTTCGTTTATGATTCCATTGTTGCTCAGCGTCTTATCCTCACAATGGTCAATGATTGGCAAGTCCAGGTCTCGGCTATACTCCATGGCACGACGCATAAGCTGTGAGCTTGCCACAGGGTCGCCATCATCGCTGAAAGCAACCACTCCGGCTTCAGCCAGCCCAGCCATATCGGTTAATTCCGCGCCTTTTCTACCTTTGGTGATACAACCTATGGGAAGAACAGCAATCAAGCTATCCTTGCTTGTTTTCTGCTTCACCCACTCTACAGCAGTCGGAGTATCTAAAGGAGGCTCCGTATTTGCCATGCAACAGAGAGTAGTAAAACCACCTATGGCGGCTGCCTTTGTTCCTGTGGCGATGGTTTCCTTATCCTCAAAACCTGGCTCCCTGAGGTGACAGTGAAGGTCTATAAAGCCGGGGCAAACAACTAGTCCCGTGGCATCGAGATTCTTCGCTGTCCCTTCGCTATGCTCAGGGCTTCGGCTCAGAATGACAGAAAATGAAGGGCTCAGAGTGACAGTGCCCCCTATCTGCACAATTTTGCCCTCAGCAACGAGCAAGTCACCAACCTGGTCTACGCCCTGGCTAGGGTCAATTATATGGCCGCCATGGATAAACAGAAAGACAGCTTCCTTATACATTGTCTGACATAACTGCTGGGCTTAAACTGCTGGGCCTGAGCTTCATTTTCCGAAGCAAAAATAATCAGATTCTCGGATTTAATCTTCCGGGCAAAGTGGCTATCAGCGTTGTGGTATCTCTTGTTCTCTAACTTCCTTTGATGCCACTCTGAACTGGCGACATATTGAGGATGAAGCTCATGGTCACAATAGATACACCGCAATGTTAAAGGCTCGCGACTCACTATTTTGAATTCGGGCTTTATGTACCTTATTTCTGTTTCCTGGTTTGAGACACAGTTTATATTAGGGCACTTAACCCCGGAATCTCGCTTATAAACGGGATAATCTATCTTCTGAACAAAGGATTCCTTCTCTTTAGGGATTGTGACTTCCCTGGCGCCCAATAAGAGGGCCAGGAGCGCCATTCTCACGGGCATTCCGTAAGCTGCTTGCTTGAAATACATGCTCCTGGGGTCAGCATCCACCTCATAGGTCAACTCATCAACACGGGGTAGCGGATGCATAACAAGTGTTTTCTTAAACTCCTTTCCTTTAAGGAGTTTTTTATCTACCACCAGGTAGCCTTTTTTCAACTCCTGTACCTCCACCGTGGGCGTTTGCCTTTCCTTTTGAAGCCTGGTGACATAAAGGGCGTCAACCCCCGCCTTCAGTTCCACCCGGATGCTTATGTCAGGCAACATGGCAAGTTGATGGGGGCTACTTGGAGTCATGTATATGGCATCGATAGGGAAGAGCCTCTTTTCCAGCTCTTGGTTCAGATTCCTGCATTTTTTCAGCTCACCTTTATATTCCGTGCTTAGTCTCCTGAGGACATGCTCCGGCATCTCAAGCCCTGGGCCGGGACAAAAAAGGATAGTGGCACCAAACCTGGCTAAGGCATAGATCAAGGAATGCACTGTTCGCCCGTGTCTCAAGTCTCCCCACAAAGCAATTCTGAGTCCCTTAATAGTCTTCCTCTCTTTTCTAATGGTGTAGAGGTCGCACAAGGTTTGGGTGGGATGTTCATGGCTCCCGTCGCCGGCATTTATCACGGGGATGCCAGCAT
>DATBWO010000013.1:0-3362 GCA_036514775.1 Dehalococcoidia bacterium
AATAGTTCTTATATCGCGACTGTCAATTAAGATACGCCCGGAGAACAGGTCTATTACCCGAGTTATGCCCTTGATTAGTGTTGACTTCCCCGAGCCATTGGGGCCAACCAGCCCCAGTATTTGGCCGGGACTAGCCTTCATCTTTACATTGTGCAAGATGGCTCGATGGTCGTAGCCCAAGCTGACATTGTCCAGTTCAATCATAGTTTCTTATCCTTTCAGAAGAAGGCAAGCCCCTTCCTCCTCCGCAATAGATAAAGAAAGAAAGGTGCTCCACAGAATGCAGTAATTATTCCTACCGGAATCTCCGTAGGAGGAATTATGGTACGGGCTAAAGTATCGGCCAGAATGAGGAAGATGGCGCCAACCAGCGTGGATATA
This sequence comes from Dehalococcoidia bacterium, assembly GCA_036514775.1. GTDB lineage: Bacteria > Chloroflexota > Dehalococcoidia > GIF9 > AB-539-J10 > RBG-13-51-36. The sequence continues at coordinate 382 of DATBWO010000013.1, forward strand.
GGGAGCAAAAACCGGTAGTCCGGCCCCCAAATAAGCCTTACTGCATGAGGGATGAGTATGCCGACGAAACCGATAAGGCCAGTGAAGCAAATCGCTGAGGAGGTAATGAGGGTGGCAGCAGCCAGTAATATGAGCTTGACCCTTTCCACATTGATGCCCAGTTGTTGGGCCTGCTCTTCGTCAAGCTGCATGACATTGAGCGGTCGGGCATGAATCCAGATGACTACCAGGCCTGCTAATACACAGGGGAGGACCGTCCACACCTCAGACCATTTAGTCAGGTAAAGTCCGCCCAGCAGCCAAAATACAATCCCGTGCAGTTGTTCACCGGAAATGGTCATGAGATAGGAGGTGATGGAGGCCAGCAGAGCACTCATAGCTACTCCAGCCAGGATAAGCGTGGTGGCGGGCAGGGTTTTGCCGACACGGGCCAGCAAATAGACCACAGCCACGGCACCTACGGCACCAATGAAGGCAAATAACGGCACGGCTCCAAAAGCCATCCAGGCTAATGTGAAAGGAGTAAGTATGGCAATAGTAGCCCCCAGTCCAGCTCCTGAGGCCACACCTAAAAGATAAGGGTCAGCCAGAGGATTGCGAAACAGTCCTTGATAAGTAGCTCCGGCTACTGCCAGGGCTGCTCCTACTAGACCGGCCAGAAGTATGCGCGGCAGTCGGATATCCAGAATTATCGTTTCCAGAATTTCCAGGCTCAACGGCGCCCCGAAAATTTCGGGGGAAGCAGGGGTGATATGCACGAAGGGCAGTTGAGAGAGAAGGACTTGAAAGGTAGTGGTAAAGGGTATAGGAACGCTTCCCACAGTCGTGGCGAACACGATTACCAGCACCAGCAGCGCTGCCAGCAACAGCAAAGAGTAAACCCTGCTTTGCCAGCGAATGGCAAAAGGGATAACGGGCTGGCTAAACACCTGAGATGCAGTACGTGCCATCGTTAAATAAATCCTACATAAATATCAAAAATCAAAGGTCAAACATCAAAATGACAACTCAAAATGCAAAACTTAAAAATCTTTATACCCTCCTTTGTATCCTTGGTTTTTGCATTTTCATTTTTTATTTACTGTTGACCTGTCATTTTGCATTTTCATTTTGACTTTCTCTTAGTATTCAATGCCTTCCCGGCTTTTTATTCCTTGACTATAAGGATGCTTAACTTCCCTCACTTCGCTGACCAAATCTGCTTTTTCTATAATCTTTTCTGTGGCGCCCCGACCGGTTAAGACAAGCTCTAGCTTTTCTGGCTTGGTCTCCAAAAGAGAAAGAACATCTTCCTCTTTCAGGAAGCCATCGCGCAGGGCAATGTTTATCTCATCCAGGACCAGCATATCCCAGGATGGGTCCTGGAAAAGCTCCTTAATAAATTCCAGCCCCCGGGAGCATTCCTGGCAGACATCGTCGGGATTCAATTCCTTGTAGAAGTGGGGATGCTTCTTGGCGAAGAGGAAAGTCTTTATCCCCAGCTTTTTCAGGGATTTATACTCACCGTACCCGAATACCTCAGGGTCTTTAAAAAAAGAGATGAAGCCGACCTTGAAACCGTGCCCGGCAGCGCGAACTGCCTGACCAATAGCGGCGGTGGACTTGCCTTTGCCGGCCCCGGTATAAACTTGAATTAAGCCCTTCTCTTTCGTCTCGGTCCCCCTTTATTGTAACTCAGCCGAGATTTCCCAGAACCATATGTTATCTATTTTTTTACTTTCACCTCTGGTAATCTTGAGCGCTTTCCTGAAAATGGGCCCCTCGGTAACGAAGGTGTGATATTCGCCATTTTCACCACAGGGATGGGAGCCAAGTTTGCCGATTTGTCCTACCAGAGCTTTATCGAGAACCTTTCCCAGGAAGTTCTCATCTAATCTGGTGGCGACTATTATGGCTTTGAATTTCAATTTAAGGAGTTCCTCGATTAGCTCCTCTGCCTTTATCCCCCAGAGGGGCAAAAACGCCTTTATCCCGACCTCGCTGCATACCCTGTCCACCCATGCCCGATGCTCTTCTAAGTCCATATCGCCGAACACGCCCCCCTCTATGCCTTTGTCCTGGAGTTCCCCGACAACCTTCTTAAAGTTCTCTTCATAATTTTCCCATGACGTCCTCACCTGGATGAGAGGGATGCCAATGGCTTCTGCTTGCAGAGCTAAAACACTGGCTTTAGTCCCGTGGGACCTCGCCCTCTGGCCATCTTCGGAGACGAAGTTAAGTAGATACAGGACTTTGTGCCCCTGGGAAATTGCCTTATATGTCGCCAGGGCGGATTCCTTACCCCCGCTCCAGGATGAAAAAACCTTCATTTAGCTAATCCTCAGGCACCTCAGGAAATATATCGGGTTGAATAAAATGGGCAAACCACTCTAAGCCCTTGACCAGTCTAGAACCCGGGCGTTGAACCAGGTCATCATTGCATGTGAAGACTCTATTAGTTTGTCTTGCCGTGGTACTCTCCAGTTCAGTCGCATTGAGCGCCCAGTCGTAACACCATACGCTGGTGATAATTATTTCAGGATCGCGGGCAAGAACATACTCAAGTCCGATTTCTTTATAACCTGTGAGATTTTGACAGATGTTCACTCCGCCTGCTTTTTCAATTAGCTCATGGATGAAAGTCCCTGAGCCAGCAGTCCACAACGCACTACCTTCACCCCCCCAGACGATATAAAAGACCCTGGGCCTTTCTTCCAATTCCGAGGTTGCATCGGCTATCGCTTTGATCTTGCTTTCCATTGCAGATGTAAGTGCTTGGGCCTCCACTTCCTTATCGGTTATTTCCCCCACTCTTTTAATATCATTAAGCAAGTCATCTAAATCAGTAGTCTTTATGCCAAATACTGTAAGTTCCAGTCCTACCAAATTATTGATAACGTCCATAGGAGTACCATATGCAACCAGTACGAGGTCAGGGTTAAGAACAACTATCTTCTCTATATTCGGTGTGGCATATCCCCCTACTTTTGTCTTGTTCAGAG
>DATBWO010000014.1:0-4058 GCA_036514775.1 Dehalococcoidia bacterium
TTGTTCAGGCAGAGATTGCCATTCCCCATAATCGAAATCTATAAGGCCTTTGGCGACGTGTACGCCAATTTTCTGATAACGGGCAACAATATTTGCCGTGTCTAGCGCCCTTTTCAAAGGGCTGGAGTAAATAGCCTCTAATTTCCAGCTGCCTAAATTCTTGCCCAATAGCTCTGCCTGTTTAATGCCCACTTCGTCCAGACTTACATCGGTCCTACCCCGATATACCTTCTCTACATTCCACACGGTTTCACCGTGTCTTGCCAGGATAAGTTTTGCCATGATTTCCTCACAATAATTATCTAATGCCTGAGAATTTATAGCAATCTGGTAAGAACCTCAATTTTTGAGTCTGGACAGTTGACTTGTGCTCATTGATTAATTAGGATTATAAGTGTAAAATAAACACTGCAAAGGAGGCATCGCATGGTAGAGATGACGATTGACAGCATCCGGGTTAGTTTGATGAATTATCAAAGGGTGGTGATTTTAAAGGAGAAGGGGACTAATCGTTATTTACCCATCTGGATCGGTCCTGCTGAAGCGGATGCTATTGCCGTAAAGTTACAAAATGTCGAGCTATCTCGCCCTTTGACGCATGACCTGTTGCAATCTGTAATTTCTACCCTGGGGGCTTCGGTTGACTATATTGTGGTAAGTGGACTTAAGGAAGATACTTTCTATGCTAGGCTTGCTCTCAGCATCGATGGTGTTAAATTAGATATTGATTCTCGACCTAGCGATGCATTGGCCTTGGCTGTAAGAGTCGGGGCACCAATATATGCTGAAGAAGCGGTGTTGGAAAAGGCGGGCATTATACTTGAAGAGGAAACAGCCAAATCTGTTTCTGAAGGTAAAGTGGATGAGCAAGAACTGAAAGGGCTATCAGCATATAAGGATTTCATAAATACACTTGATTTAGAAGATTTTAAGAAACACCAATCCTGAAAATGTCAATAGAAGCGGCTCCTTTCACCACTTCCAGATAAAGTGTCCTGCTTAGAATCCTAACGGGAAGGTTTCGCTTTCAGTTCGCCCACCAGGATTTGTAGGGCAGTAATGTATCCCTTCCAGCCTAAGCCAATTATCTGCTTTTCAGCTATGGGGGCAATTACAGACTTGGCGCGCCACTCCTCACGGTGGTAAATATCGGATAAATGAACCTCAATTACCGGTAATTTGCTGTCAACCAGGGCATCGAGCAGAGAAAATCCGTAGTGGGTGAGGGCACCAGGGTTAATTATTATGCCCTGGGCGAAATCCGCTTGCTCTTGAATAAAATCTATGAGCGCCCCTTCATGATTAGACTGAAATGTCACCACTTCGACATTCAAAGCCCGGGCTTCTTTCTTCAGTAGGGCATCAATTTGGCTCAGGGTCTTTTCGCCGTAAATTGACTTCTCTCTTTTGCCCAGCATATTCAAATTTGGTCCATGGATAACTAGAATTTTCATAAGGGCACCCCCTCTTTTTGTTTCTCCGGCCCGGATAGTTTTACTTTACGTTGACAAGCCACGCATTTAGCCCAATCCCCTTTGTATTGTACCAAAAGATTGCCACAGCCAGGGCAAGGCTGGGCTATGGGCCTGCGATTTACGGCGAATTTACACTGGGGAAACTTGCTACACCCATAAAATACCTTCTTTTTCTTACTGATTCTTTTCACGAGCTCGCCGCCACACCGGGGGCAACGAACTCCGGTTTTAACCAAGTAGGGCATGGTTGTTTTACAGTCAGGATAGCCGCTACAGGCGAGAAATTTACCGAAACGCCCGACCTTTATGACCATGGGGCGACCACAATTGGGACATTTCTCCTCGCTCACCTGAGTCATATTAACCTTTTCTAAATTTATCCAAGCTTTGTCCAACATGTCTTGGAAGGGGGGATAAAATTCCTGTAAAGCAGCTATCCATTCATACTTACCTTGAGCTATTTCGTCTAGTTGTTCTTCCATCTGAGCTGTGAAACCAGGGTCAACGATTTTAGGGAAATGCTCAGTCAAGATTTTGTTGACAGTGACCCCTAGTTCCGTAGGTTGGAATTTGCCATCGGCTTTGTTAACGTAATCTCGCTCTTGAATGGTGGACAGGATAGGGGCATAGGTACTGGGGCGTCCGATTCCTTTCTGCTCCAGTGCTTTTATCAATGTGGCTTCAGTGTAGCGGGGTGGCGGCTGGGTAAAACATTGTTCGGGAAAGGTTCCCAGATAAATCAATTTCTCTCCAATTCTCAGCTTGGGCAAGGAAACTCCGATGAAATCGGAGCTTTCCCTTCGTTCATTTTCATCCGTGCTCTCACTGTAAATAACCATAAAACCAGGAAATTTAACCACAGAGCTACTTACCTTGAGCAGATATCCTTGAGGTTGTTTGTCAGTATCGTTTGCTTCTATCTCCACATTAGTGGTGTCATATAAAGCTGCTGACATTTGACTGGTGACCATACGCTTCCAAATGAGCTCGTAGAGCTTTAGCTGAGCTGGATCGAGAAATGGCTTGAGTTGCTCTGGTTGTCGGTAAATTTTGGTGGGCCGAATTGCTTCATGAGCTTCCTGAGCCCACTTTGCTTTCCTGGCAAAACTACGTGGCTTTGGTGGGATAAATTTGGCTCCGTATTTCTCGCCGATAAACTCCCGCGCCTCGCTTATGGCAGAGGCTGCCACATGGGTAGAATCGGTGCGCATATAGGTAATGAGTCCCACCGAGCCTTCCTTGCCCAAGGGCAAGCCTTCGTAAAGTTGCTGGGCAATAGCCATAGTTCGCCCAGCGGTGAAGTGCAGCTTCTGCCAAGCTTCTTGCTGCAAGGTGCTGGTGATAAAAGGCGGGGCTGGTTGACGGGCTACCTGTTTAGTTACCACCGCCTTAACTACATATTCAGCCTTTTCTAAATCAGCGGTAACTCTTTCTGCTTCATCTTTACTGCCAATATCCAGCTTGGTGCCATCGGCCAAGGCTAACAGCCGGGCTTTAAAACCCGCCTCTTTTTCTTCAGGCAGTGCCAGTTCAACTTCTATAATCCAGTACTCCTGGGGAATAAAGTTTTGAATCTCCCGCTCGCGGTCAACAATCATCCTCACAGCCACCGATTGAACCCTGCCTGCGGAAAGTCCCCTCTGCACCTTTCGCCACAGGAGCGGACTCAGCTTATAGCCCACAAGTCTATCCAGGATACGCCGGGCTTGCTGGGCGTTCACCAGGTTCATATCAATAGAGCGGGGACTTTGGAAGGCCTCTCGAACTGCATCCTCGGTTATTTCATGAAAAACTACGCGCTGAATGGGTCTGTCATCCTTGTCCAGCCTGGTTGCTTGTAACAGATGCCAAGAAATTGCCTCTCCCTCGCGGTCAGGGTCAGTAGCCAAATAGATAGAACTAGCCTTACTAGCCGCCTTTTTGATTTCGCCAACTATCTTTTTCTTCCCCGCGGGAATGACATACTTGGGGATGAAACCCTTGTCTATATCTACCCCAAGACTGGCCCTGGGCAAATCGCGCACATGTCCCAGAGACGCTTTGACACTATAGCTACGTCCGAGAATCTTATTTAGCGTCCTTGCTTTGGCTGGAGATTCGACGATAACTAGTTTACTTGCCATAATTTACCCTGCCTTAATTCCTGCGAACCAGTACATAGTTCATGTTTCCCACTTGCCTGGCTATCCCTTTTAACTCCAGCATCGCTAGAGTGCTGCTTACTTCCGGCATAGTCAAACCACTGCGACGGCAAATTTCGTCTATATGACTGGGCTCGGAGGTCAATTGTTTTAGTATAGCGGATTCAACCGAGCACTCAGTTCTTGAGTGCTCGGCCGGGGAAAATTCCTTAATTTCTGCTTGCTGTATTACGATGGTCAGGTTTAGTTCCTGGAGAATATCAGTGTAATTGCGAACCAACTTAGCTCCTTCTTGAATAAGACGGTTAGTTCCCTGACTGGCCGGGGAGAGGATGCTGCCCGGGATAGCGAAGACCTCCCGATTCTGTTCCACTGCCTGGTGGGCCGTAATCAAAGCCCCACTCCTTTCTCCAGCTTCCACCACCAACACCCCCAGGCTCAA
>DATBWO010000015.1:0-3933 GCA_036514775.1 Dehalococcoidia bacterium
CCTCGGGTGGAATTACGCTGGACAATGTTCGGGCTGTAGCTGAAACTGGCGTTGATTTTATTTCCATTGGCGCCCTTACCCACTCCACCAGGGCTTTAGATATCAGCCTTGAGCTTGCAGCTCAATAATTAAGGAGTCATAGACAACTATTATTTAACCATCAGCGGGCGCTCTTCTCGCAATAACCAGGTATCGTTCCGGGCTGTCCTCGAAGTGGGTTATCTTCAATCCCGCCTGCTTTATCAGCCCTCTTAGCTGAGCTTCATCTGGTAGAAGGTCATTGGCGATTACACCGCCAATGGATTGATGAAGCTGGTTAACCATTGCCCGGCTAATGGTGTGGCAGATAACCAGCCGGCCATTATTTTTGAGCACCCTGGCTATTTCCTGTAATGCCTTGGCCTTGTCGTTAAAATGAGGAAAGACACTGTTGCATATAGCCAGGTCCATAGAATTATCAGCCAAAGGAATAGCGAGAACATCAGCCTGAGCAAAACTCACCATAGGCGGGAAGTTTTTGGCTTGTGCTTGACATAACATTTCCGCTGAAAAATCCAGGGCGACGATTTTCCCCTCATCACCCAGCTCTGCGATTAAAAAGGGCAACAGGATGCCCGTACCGCTGCCAATATCAAGAACACAATAGCCGGGGCCGATGCCTAGTTCCTTGACGATGTTGCCCAGACACTGCAACCTCTCCGGGGTAAGCTCTTCATCCCAGGTTGGGGCTAGTTGGTCGAAATACTCTTGAAGTTGCATAGCTAACCGGCTAACGGAATCTGCTGCCATCCCTTCACTTTTCTCTTAGGAGAGAATGCCGTCGCCAGGCCGAAGATAATAGCAGAAGTTATCACTATGGCAGCGCCTGAGGGAATGTCCAGCAAATAAGAGGCTGCCAGTCCGGCCCAGCAGGAAATAACACCAAAAGCCACAGCGATAAGGAGCATCCGCTTTAAGCTGTAAGTAATTTGATAGGCAGCGGCGGCAGGATTGAGAATAAGGCTGTAAATAAGCAAGCCGCCTATGCTCTGCAGTGAGGCAGTGATAGTTACGCCAGTAGAGAATAGCAAGCCATAGAAAATGACTGTCGCCGGTATGCCCACAGCTAGAGCTACCTGGCGGTGACAAATCACCGCCTGGATTTCCTTATAGAAGGCAACCACCAGTCCCACTATTACGCCTGTTATAACGGCTAAAAAGATGATGCCTTGTTTCGTAACGGTCAATATACTCCCCCAGAACAGGTTTAAGGCTTCCGTCCTGGCCCCGGGCATCATGCCCATGAACAGGAAAGCCAGCCCCAGCATGAGGGAGAAAACAATACCTATGGAAGTATCGGGGTTTAATTCCCCCCGGTCAGCCACAGGCCCGATAATGGCTGCTGAACCCAGGCTGAAGAGTAAGGCGCCAATCAAGGGATTAAAACCCAGCCAGAGGCCCAGGAGCGCTCCCGCAAAAGCAGCGTGGGCAATGCATACCCCGATAAAAGAGAGGTGCATGGTAACTACGAAGACGCCCACCACAGAACAGGTTATGCCACCGAGTAACCCGGCCAGGATGGCATTTTGCATGAAATGGTACTGTAAGATAGAAAAATCCATATCGCCCTTACCTTAATTCGCCCTGAATCCTCTCCTCAAGGAAGGGAAGCCACGAGACCGAAGCCTTGCATTACAATGTCAACAACCGTCTCCTTTACCGAGATTGCCACGCCCCGACAAGTCGGGGCTCGCAATGACACTCTCTCTTTTGTCACTTTTGTCATTGCGAGGAGCGAAGCGACGAAGCAATCTCGTTTGGTACTGAGATCGGAGCTCCGTAAAGCTGAGTCAGCACTTCTTCCCTGAGCATGGACTCCGGGCTACCTTGCTGCCATATCCTGCCATCCTTCATTAGAATCAGTCGCTGGCAAATATTGGGCAGCGCTCTCAGGTCATGGGTGACAAATAGAGTGGTCGTATGATATTCCTTGTGGATGAGCTGTATCAGGCTCAATATCTCGTGTTGTGCTTTTTGGTCTATCGAAGCTGTCGGCTCATCGAGAAGAAATATCTCAGGCTGCTGGACTAAAGCTCGGGCAATAGCTGCCCTTTGATATTCACCCCCGGATAGATGTCCTATTGGGCGCTGGGCTAAATGGGACATACCCACCATTTCCAATACCTTGTCTACTGTTTCCCAGTGAGCCCGTGTCGGCCGACGGAATAGTCCCAGGCGGCCATAGCAACCTACCATCACCATCTCTCTGACACTAATGGGTAACCGGGGGTCAACATTTTCGACTTGAGCCACATAGCCTATGCGCTTCCTTAAATTAATGCTATTTCTCCCATTAAGCCGCGACCCTAATACCCAGGCTTGTCCATGGACCAGTTTGCCCAGGCCATTAATCACTGTGAGCAGGGTAGTTTTGCCGGCGCCGTTAGGTCCGATAATGCCGACGAATTCTCCTTTCCTGACCTCCAGAGATACACCCTGTAAAGCCACATCTTCCCGGTAAGAAACCACAGCGTCCTGAATCTTGATGACTGTGTTATCCATATTGTTCCTCCCATTCATGCAAAGCTTCCAGCAGCAAATCAACGTTCTTATCTATTGCCTTTTCCCAGGTTTCGGTGTTTTCCAGGCCGCCGGGGAAGTTGGATATGGTTACCGGAATGGCTTCAATATCCGGTTCCATAGTTGCGCCCAGCGTCGTGGAACCGCTCTGGAGGTTGTCAATGACTAAAGCTACCCCGACTTCTCTAGCTTTATCTATCAGCTCTTGCACTTGTGCCGGGGTTAAGTCTTCGGGTCTGCCATAGGTAGCCGTGACATCAAACCCGGCCCACCTTACAAATCCCTCTTGCATGGCCGCGCAGATTACCTTTACCCCCTCTACTCCGGCTTCCAGTAATGTCTCTCTTACCTCTTCGCCCTTATCTAAGATAACTTGCATCCTTTCTGCGGCTTTCCCTTCATAATACGCGGCGTTCTCCGGGTCTATCTCGCCCAGGGCTTGAGCAATTTTGTCTACTGCTTCAGCCTGGACCGCGGGCACCATCCAGTTGCCTGTAACATTAAGAACCGTGATAACAAGGTCGGGGGTTTCGGCAGCTTCAATCGCTCCAACGATATTCTGGTAATTTTGCTGAAAGTTGTGAATAAAAAGGGCTGTGCTGTTAGCCAGTGCCACGATATCGCTGGGCTTTATATCGTAGTGACCCGGACACACGCCTGGCGGTATAAGAGTGCGAGTCTCCAATTTGCCGTCGGCGACATCCTGAATAATGTTGGCGATAAGTGAGCTCCCGGCCACGATATCAGGCGAAGGTTGGGCACGGACCAAGAATGTCACTAGAATGCCCACTAGCACTAGCACTACTACTACCACGCCTATCCGGATGCTTTTTCTCATAATTCTTTCAACACTCCATGCATGTGCAATTAATTGCAATTATCAGGCAAAAAAATTTAATCCTTTTCCAGTTGTATTTGAGACTTTAAGAAGTCTATCTGCCGTACCTTGCCCTGGAAAACCTTCTTTTCCCCAAACAGGGTCTCTACTTCTACTCGCCGGTCGGCAATTGTCAGGCGTGCGATGTCCTCCATAATCGGCTTGTCGCCCTCTTTAGCCTCATAAAGTTTAGCCATACACATCCTAGTGCCTCCCCTTGCTCTTTGATAGAGTCTGTTTTGCTTTCATCAGTTCGCTGCTAACCGCAGCCATCTTAGTGGCTGCTTTTTGTAACTGCTGTGCTGCCTCAGCGGACAACGAGCCAACTTTATCAGCCCAATCACGGAACTCTTTCTCATGCTCGCTGTTATGCTCAATCCAATAGTCAAGCAGAACGTGCAGTTTTTCCTGAACGTCGTCCATGGCAGTGCTTTTATTCACAATGGTCGTTTAGCCTTTGCTCCCTTTTTTTCTGCGGCACCCGCGGCACTCTCCGG
>DATBWO010000016.1:0-4246 GCA_036514775.1 Dehalococcoidia bacterium
ACTTCTGCTTAACTCTGAGATACTGCTTTCTAAGAGGCGTTACAGTCATCTATGATATTTTACTACAATAGTTTCGTTGAAACGAATTAAATTGCCTGTTATGATACTTTCACTGCCATGTCAGAAGAAATTGAAATTTTCGTTGGAGAGGAATTCCGGGAGGTAGTGGATGGAGGTTGGGTTGAGAAGATAGTCCGGCAAGTCCTCAAGGCTGAAGGGGTGGCGCTTCCTTATGAGGTGAGCCTGGTTTTCACCGATTCCGAGACGGTGCGACAACTTAACCGGGACTACCGGGGGGTGGATGAACCTACGGATGTGCTGGCATTTTCCATGCTTCCCCAGAAGGGAGCTGATTCTTTCGCACTCCCTCCTGATGGGGTAACCCGCCTAGGGGAAGTAATCATCTCCTATCCCCAGGCAGTGGCACAAGCTAAAGAGCAGGGTCATTCACCCGAAAGAGAGCTGGCATTGCTGGTTGTCCATGGAATACTGCACCTTCTGGGTTACGACCATGAAGAGCCAGAGGAAGAAAGCAAGATGAGGGAAAGGGAAAGAGAACTTCTGGAGAAGTGCTTGCGGTGGTAGTATAATATATAGTATTCTACTTGGGGCGAATTTAAAAAAATGCAAAACAGCGCAGAGGAGGTAAAAGATGGCTAAATTCGTAATGCTGACGACCCTCACTGATGAGGGAAGAAAGACTATCATAGAAAATCCTGGAAGGATCAAAGAGGTCAATAAAGAAGTGGAGGCAATGGGAGCAAAGGTCGTGGCTCAGTATGCTGTGCTAGGACCGTATGACTTTGTGAACATTTTAGAAGCTCCCAGCAATGAAACAATATCCAAAGTGGCGGTAACTCTGGGGGCAAGGGGTACGCTTCAAACCATGACCATGGCTGCTATGGATGTTGACGCTTTTATTGGCAGTCTTAAGAAGCAAAAGTAACGCTTGGTTACCCGCTTGTGCCATCAACTTTTAAGGCTGATTAGGATTTGTTATTAAAGCGCTAATGGCAAAAATGTAAAACTGCTCAGCCCTCGGGATTTAGGGTTTAGAGATAGTTGAGAACTATGGTTTGTGTGGGGGTGGGCAGGGACGATGAAGTAATCGATAGCTTGGGCTTTGCTTCCAGCCACTGAATTCTCATTTTATCCAGGAAGTTGTCCATAGGATTGAGATTGCCAGTGAACGCCTCTGTCTTATAGTGCATAGGAATGACAATAGGAGGCTCTAATTGCCTTACTATTTCCACAGCCGTGTCAATAGGTATGGTAGATACCTCCCCGACGGGCAAAAATAGTATATCTATATCTCCTAATTCCTCTATCAAATGTGGGTCCAGAGGATGCCCCAAATCACCTAGATGACATAAAGTTATACCATCCATTTCGATAATGTAAATGGTATTCTTACCCCTTAACCCCCCCTTCTTATTATCGTGGAAAGAGGCGACGCCGGTAATAAAAATTCCCCCTATTTCATATTCCCCGGGGCTTTTTATGCGTTTAGGCTCATTGGCAACGCCTTCGATGTAGCTATGACCAGGGTGGAAATGGCTCAATGTTACTATGTCTGCCTTAGGTTCATTCAGATGGTAGCCCAAGTCAGGATGACATGGGTCTGTTATAATTATTTTTTCTTTCCCTCTAATTAGAAAGCAGGAATGTCCTAGCCAGGTAATCTCCATCAGTGTCTCAAGGTAAACCTTTTCTTTTCATTCAGACCCTCTCTTCAGAGAGAGAGGGTGTTATATAAAAATTCGGTGCAGACTACAGGGATAATGATATGCAAAGTAGTAGAAATAGTCAAACAACAGGGCAATTGACAAAAACCAGTACGATGGTTAACATTTGGAAAATGAAGGTTAACGAAATGAAGGGACAGATACTAAAAGCCCTTCGAGAGTGCGAGGGTTATCTTTCTGGTGAGACACTTTCTAACCAGCTTGGCATCTCCAGAGTTTCAATCTGGAAGCATATTCGCGGCTTAAAAGAGGACGGCTACGTAATAGAGGCTTCGCCCGGGGGATACAGGCTGGTCTCCTCTCCGGATTTACTGCTTCCTTATGAATTTCCCGGTTTAGAACAAAGAATACGCTATTTCCCAGAGATTGGCTCGACCATGGATGCGGCCAGGGAGTTAGCTAAAAAGGGAGTGGGGGAGGGGACAATGGTGATTGCCGAAGTCCAGACCCGCGGGCGGGGAAGATTGAGCCGGGAATGGCTCTCGCTGGAAGGAGGGATTTACTTTACTCTCATTTTACGCCCCAGGATAAGTCCCGCATATGCCCCCCGGATAAACTTGCTGGCTTCTATTGCCGTGGCAGCTACAATCAGAAAGCTCTTTGAGTTAAAGGCCGAATTAAAATGGCCCAATGACGTCTTGATTGAAGGCAGGAAAGTGTGTGGCATACTGGCGGAAATGGATGCTGAGATGGATGTTGTAAACTTTGTGAACGTCGGCATAGGTATAAACGCCAATACCTCTGTTCCCCGGTTTGAAAAAACGGCGACCTCCTTAAAGGATGCGCTAGGAAGGGAAATCTCCAGGAAGGAGTTTCTAAGCGCATTGTTAATGGAAATAGAGCAACGGCTGCCTTTGTTAATGAAAGCGGATTTACTTGAAGAATGGGAAAAACTCTCTGGGACATTAAATAAGGATGTCAGGATAATGAGTCTGGGTGAGGAAGTAATAGGACAGGCTATAGATATTGATGCCACCGGAGCACTTATAGTAAAAGGCAAAGACGGCACTTTAAGAACCGTTCTTGTCGGTGATTGCATCCATTTAAGGGGGTAATATGATTCAACTCATCATAGTTGTCGTTTACTCCCTGGCTATGATAGGCGTAGGGCTAGGGGCGAGGAAAAAGGTAAGAAGTCAAAACGGTTTCTTCGTTGCTCAGCGTCAAATTAACGTAGCATTTATCACTGGATCGCTTGTCGCCACTGCTGTGGGAGGCTCGGTCACCGTAGGCATGGCTGGTCTGGGGTTTGGACGAGGCTTGACTGGTGTTTGGTGGCTCCTTGTTGGCTCCGTCGGCCTCGTGATTCTGAGCACCTTCTTCGCCAGGAAAGTAAGAGGGGCAGCGCTCTATACTCTTCCCGAGCTTGCAGAAAAGCAATATGACCGTCGTGTAGGTTTGGCAGCTTCTATTCTCATCGTTATCGCCTGGGTGGGGGTGGTAGCGGGACAAATTGTTGCTGCCGGGAAAGTCCTATCCATCCTTGGGATAGGTTCCGGTACTCTTTGGATGGTCATCTTTACCATAGTTTTTGTTGCCTACACCGTTATAGGGGGACAGCTCTCGGTACTTCGGACTGACCTTTACCAGGCGATAGTAATTTATACAGGCATCTTCGTTGCTTTAGGATTTTCCCTTCCCCAGGTGGGAGGATTAGACGGATTAAGGCTTTCTCTGCCCCCAGATTTTTTTTCTTTCCCGGTCAGCTCTCAGTTCGACTGGAAGGCGCTTCTATCACTTCTGATTCTCGTGGGAGCAACTTATGTTGTGGGACCGGATATGTACACCCGACTTTTTTGCGCCAGAAACGAAAGAACAGCGCAAAGAGCAACTTTCCTATCTGCCCTCTTTTTTGTTCCTTTGGCTTTCGCCATTGTTTTGATAGGCATGGGCGCCAAGATCCTTTACCCACAGATTTCTCCTGAACAAGCTTTTCCTCAAGTAATAAACGGAGTTCTTTCTCCTTGGCTAGGAGGTTTGGTCATCGCTGCCCTGGTTGCGGCACTTATGTCTTCAGCGGATACTTGTCTCCTCAGCCAGAGTGTTATTCTGACCCAGGACATAATTAAGCGTTTTCTCCCTTCACTTGGCGAAAAAAAGACTATTTTGCTTACCCGCCTTAATATAATCATTTTGGGTTTGCTGGCGCTGGGGCTGGCGATGGTTTTGAAGGGGGTAATTTCTTCCCTTATGTTTGCCTATACCATCTTTACCTGTGGCCTCGTCGTTCCCGTAATTGCTGGGTTTTACAAAGAAAAGTTAAAGGTAACCCCACAAGGAGCATTAACGGCTCTCATAGGTGGCGGAGTAGTAGGCTTGTTGGGAAAGATACCAGGTCTTGATATTCCTCTCAAAGGAGACCTTGGCCTCATAGGTTTTGCTGTAAGTGCTGTGCTCCTTTTCGGAGTGAGTTTCCTCGATCTAAAGCGGTCGTCCCTGCGGGGCATAAAGTAAACAGAAGCTTGGGAGGGGACAAGCCCCGCCCAAGCTTCTTACCATTC
>DATBWO010000017.1:0-5820 GCA_036514775.1 Dehalococcoidia bacterium
AAGGAACACAGGATACTCCGCCCAAGGAAGCTAAGAGTGGCGTTAGGTTTGTGATGCTGGTAAAATGGAGGGAACGGAGATCGCGCTGCCGGTATCTCGGGTTGGTACGAAACAGGCAATAGACGGACTGGCGGGAAACTACGCCATAACTGCTCAGGGACATCATTATTCTATAAAGGGTTACAGTGGAACCTGGATAGGGGGTCAATGGCGGGAGAATGGAAGAACGCTACGAATTTGACGAAGTAACCCTTCTTTCTGCTTTGGCTATGGGTGTGCCTGGGAAGCGAACATTCTTTCTCATAACGGGGCAGAAAGAAGAATGGGTACGGGTGTGGCTGGAAAAGGAACAACTTGAGACTCTGTCGCTGGCTATTGACCAATTTCTTTTGACTCTCTCTCAAAAACATCTCATTTCTTCCCGAGAGGCAGAGGGGATGCCTTTATCTGATGATGTCCCGTCAGGATTGCCATCCGCCGAACTCGAGATAGACCAAATTACCCTGGGCTTCAACCAGGAAAGAACAACGCTAAACTTTTTAGTTCACGTATTAGGGCCTCGAAAGGTAGACCAAGCTGTACTGTATTGCCGAGCAACACTGGCTCAGTTAAAAAAGCTAGGTAACCAGGCCAAAAGTATATGTGCCGCTGGACGACCCCGCTGTGTACTATGTGGTAGACCTATCGACCCGACAGGGCATATTTGCTCCATGAATAATTGACCTTTCCTGCCGGTATACCGAGAAAACTGGCTCCCTTAGGAGTGCGCTCTGGTCACCTGTTTGACTATTTTCTGTCCTTCTGACCCCGAGGCCAATACAGCGATGTGAGCCAGGATAGGGGTGTACGAGGACCCCGAATGTCTCGTACCACTTTTCTGGCTATATCTGGGGCTCCCACGACGAGAGGAGATGACCAGCTACGAAGGTTTTCCAATGCTCCCTGATCATTATCCGGCTCCATTTGAAATCGTTCCAAAGGTAGCCAATTCCTCTCTCTCGGCCGCCTGGTGAAGGCTAGACCGCCGGCTTCCTTTATAAGCAAAACACCGGCGGCTACATCCCATAATTTTGGGCTGCCAAACAGGGCGAACTGGAAAACCCCGCCGGCGGTCATGGCAAGCTCGAGCGCGATGCTGCCCAGGTTCCTTACCTCCAGAGGTTCTCTCCGGCTCTCTCCGGACAGACGGAACTGACTCCCAAAATGAGAGGGGATTTCTGAAAGCGGACGCCCCGAGGGCTCTCTGGCCACCTCGATCTTTTCGCCGTTGAGATGGGCTCCCTTACCTAGACAGGCATGATATACGCCAGCAGCAGCACGATGGCTGACTGGCACATAAATACTGCCAACCACAGGTTGCCCCTTCCACAGTACCCCGACGGAGACGGCGAAAAGAGGCAGACCATTCATAAAATTGGAGGTTCCATCCAGAGGGTCAAGTACCCAGACAAAAGGCGAACCGGATTTATGCAATGCCCCTCCCTCTTCGCTCAGAATACCATGCTGAGGAAATTTCTCTCTAATGGTTAATTTCAGGAATTCCTCGGAACGGCGATCAGCAGTAGTGACCGGGTCTCTGCTCTTTTTCCCCTTGAACTCCACCTCCAAAGGCTTGCTGAAGTGCTCAAGCAGAATCTGCCCCGCCTCTCGAGCACTATAAATGGCGTGGGCTTCAATCTCCTCTAGAAGCAAAATGTCTATGCTCTCAGCGTCCATGGTATGAAATCTTCCTTCAGACCGAAGCGATACAACACATTGTATCACATCGATTTAGTCAGTTTTCAGATAAGGAAGCGATAAGATTCAGGCGATTTTCTTGTGCTTGTTGGTCAGGTAATCCATAAGTATGTATTTGCCCAGGTGGTCGGGGTCGCTAAAAAATACTCTGCCATTATTGAGCCGAGCCATGTGAGTGATAAAACTGGTAAAAAACGGGGAATCGTCAAACATAAAGGTATTTATCACTATACGCTGGGCAGTACAGGCCCGGACTTCCCGCATTGTCATTTGAAGGGTTCTCAAGCTGGGCGGATACTGGAAATAAACCTGGTCCCTTTCAAGGTGAGCCGTAGGTTCACCATCTGATACCAGTATTATCTCTTTATTATTACAGTTCTGGACAGCCAGTAATTTTCTGGCCAGCCGAAGGGCATCCTGATAATTAGTACCCTGTTCCCTCCGGGTAGAGGACGTGAACAGCAGGTCTTTCCCCTTTATCTCACGGGCCCGCCTTGAGAAGGTCACTACGTGTAAAATATCCTTAGGATAGCGAGTTTTAATCAGGCTATCCATAGCCACGGCTACTTGCTTGGCGGCTTCAAAATAACCATTCAGGAACATCGACAGACTCTGGTCAAGCATCAACACTGTCGCCGAGCGGGTTGATTCTTCAGTTCTCAACACTTCAAAATCCTGGATATCCAGCTTGACCGGGGGCGGAGCAGGTTCTCTCATCAAGGAGTTCATGATGGTTTTCTGGATATGGATATGAAGATCGTCACCGAACTCGTATTTTTTAGTGTCTTCTATCTGTTCGTGACCCAGGCCGGAACGGTAATTATTGTGCCCGCCGGTGCGGTCCTTCTTTAACTGAGAAAATATATTGTCCAGAGCTTGCTGCCCGATTTTTCTTATGCCCTTTGGAGTCAGTTCATATTTATCGCCGGTCCGGCTGATATAACCCGCTTCCTCAAGCAGCCGGGCTATTTCACGCACAGCTTCCAGTTCCTGTTCTGCCTCTTCCCCCATCACATCTTTAACTAATTTGTCATCGATATTATCTAAGGTAGGGTCATACTGTGCCATTTTCATCTGCTGCTCCAGGGTGTCCATTTTCTGAAGCGCCTCCATAAGTTTCATCGCTTCTTCGTAAGAAATGGATTCTTCACCCGAAAAGGGGTAACGCTTCTGCATTCTTTCACCGGGGTGAAGTCTCTCCAGATATGATGCCATTTTAGTGAGTTCGTACTTGGTCGCGTTATCGAGCATCGAATCCAGCAAGTCCTGTAGCTCTTGCCTGACCTCTGGTGACAGGCTGTCCATCAGAGATTGCGCCCGGGCAATCTGGTTTTGCAGGTTTTCAGCCAGTTCTTCCAGGTTCCGAGGCGGGTTATCACCAAAGAAGTTACCGAACTGTAGCATGAAATTATCAAAATCAGGCTCTTCCCCTCTCATACGCTGTTCCAGCATCTGGTTGAGGGCTTCTACCATGTTTCTCATGTCAGCCATGGCACCAGGATCCATATTCTTTAAGCGCCGCACCATATCTTTTCCGAACTGCTCCATGGCATGCTTTTTCAGCATATCCATCAGTTCCTTAAACTGGTTCCTGGCATCTTCATCCATAAAGTCATAATCGGTCAATTCCCGGATTTGACCACCGACATCAGATGGCAGTTCATCCAGCTTCGCCCGGTTCTGTAGTGCTCTGTCCTCGATATTCTTTAGCAGCCTCTCCAGCACCCCAGGATTCAGCTCACCACCACCGGCCCCAGTTTTTTCCCTCGCCTCATTCAGCTTCCTTTGGATTCCATGCCGCTCTGTTTCCAGTATCTTGTCCAGCCTTTGCTTTATCTCGTCCATAATTGAATCAAGGTTATATTGACGGAGTCGGTTCTGTTTCATCTGGCGCAGTTGCTCGAGCAGTCTATCCAGACTCGGCATCTGCTGGTCCTGACCATTCCTGATGCCATTTCGCTGGAGAGCTCTTAGCGCCCGTGACAGGTCTCCGTACCTGAAAATATGCTGGCCGAGCTTATTCATAATCTGGTCGGTATCCAGGTCAAACAGCTCCTGGCTTCCGTCCCATTCCGAATAGAGAAATTTACCCATGTCAACCCCTCCGTCAGGATTTTGCCCGGATGTATATATTTAATACTAACACAATATTTAAACAAATAATAAAAGCAGGAAGTCCGATAATCACCTTTTAGAGATTACCCTATGTCCAGGGCCAGGGGATACTCCAGCGTGATTCCGGAAGGCTAAACACCGGATTCTCGATGATTCTTTTAAGACGCTGCTCCAGGGCTCCCACCTCTGGTACTTCCAGCAACTGGTGAAGGATTTCCCGGAGTAGTTTTTCCCGTTTTAACTTTTGTTGGAGGGACTTCACATCCGATATTAGTTTCTCCGGAATGGCCTGGCCGGAAAAATCCCAGAGCACGGTGCGCAGCTTTGGTACGATATTGAAGGTAAGCCCGTGGTCAACGACCCAGAGGCGACCATCCTGTCCCTCCAAAAAGTGCCCTGCTTTGCGGTCAGCATTGTTTACCAGATAATCAAAGAGGGCTACCTGTTTTAATCTGGACAAATCCTTTGACATCACTGAATCATAATCAGCCCTGTTTCCGGTGTCCACTAAACATTGCACGGTGCCGATTCCGAAGGGGCCACTTCGAATAACTGTAGGAGGGACCAGATACCATTCCAGTGCCTG
This sequence comes from Dehalococcoidia bacterium, assembly GCA_036514775.1. Taxonomy (GTDB): domain Bacteria; phylum Chloroflexota; class Dehalococcoidia; order GIF9; family AB-539-J10; genus RBG-13-51-36. The sequence goes on from DATBWO010000017.1 coordinate 4,439, forward strand.
ACTCATCAGGAAGGCAGCGTATTCTCTTTTATAGAGGGTGCCGTCCGGGAAATCATATAAAGGAGTTTCACCCCGGCGGGGTTTGTATACTGCTTTTATCTCCCTCCTTTTATTCACAAGTGTAACTATAAACACATAGTTGGAACCGCGATGCAGCAAGTTGCAGTCTGTGATTTCTGCTTTTTTAAGCAGAGAGCATACCCGGTCTATCGCTTTGGCATTAATGTGAGATAGGGGAAAATCTATGTGACTAGAATTTGACCTAAAAGAGTCTATTCCCATAATCATAACCATAAGGTAGTAATAAATGTGTTTTGGACCTGCTTCGGAAAGCTTATGCGCCTTATCCCTCAATAATTTGGAGTAGGATTACAGAAACCTATCCGCTCTTGAAGCTATGGATAATTTCCCCAGGGTTTGGTCTTTTCCTGTACATCAGTATATAAGTCCTGAGAAGCCTGGCTGCCAGCAACAGCCCCCCAGTGATGCATGAAACTAACACAGTTATGCTGACGGCCAATTGCCATACGGGGACACCTGTCAAGCCAAGCCTCAACATTACCAACACGGGTGCAGTGAATGGGAAAATACTTAAAACAATCCAAACCGGATTATTCGGAAAGAGCAAGAGTAAAGAGAAAAACCAAAATGGCGCAATGGCGAAAAGCGTATAAATCGCTGGCAGTCCTTGTGCCTCTTGAACGGTGGGGCTAATGGCAGCGACACCAGCCGACAGGACGGCGAATACCGAATTACCAAGGATAAAGTACACTACACCGAGAAACAGGAAACCGGCGGGTATTTGTATAGTGCTGATAAAGCCTCTGCTAGATGATGAAGCTAGATTTAGCGGGAGTGGAATTGAAATCACCCAAACGATTACCCGTGCCAGTCCGGCAACCCCGAGCCCCAAAACCTTGCCGGTGAGTAATTGCCGGGTCGAGACCGAGGATAACAATATCTCCATAATTAATAGGCGGTCGCAAAGTTCCTCCACCTGATTCATCTGGTGTGTGCTCAGAATGACAGCTTTGCCCTGATTCCTCAAGTCAACAAACATCCTTTTCAATAGCTCGGTGTTAACCGGGTCGAGACCGGCAAAGGGTTCGTCCAGAATAACCAATTCAGGTTATGGATGATAGTAACGATGAATTGAATGATCTGACACATGCCCTTGCTTAACTCATCAATCCTCTTCCCCTTGTGAGGAAGCATTCCTGTTTGGTTGAGCAACTCGTTAGCTTTGACAATGTGATTAACTTCAACTACAGACATGGTAAAAGCGACCCTCTCCGATACTTATTATACATAATAGCACGTCAGTAATAGTATTAATCATCTTGTTGCAGTTTGTTAGCTGAGGTAACAAGAAAGTAGATTGT
>DATBWO010000018.1:0-7212 GCA_036514775.1 Dehalococcoidia bacterium
ATCTTGGTCTGGGTTCCAGTCGGGAACATGCCCCGGTGGTAATCAAAATGTCGGGGGTCGGCGCTATTTTAGCCAAATCGGCAGCGCGTATCTTTTTCCGGAACGCCATAAACCAGGGTTTGCCTGTCTTGCTTTGCGACACCGATAAAATCAGTGATGGCGATGAGCTGGAGATAAACGTGACCGGTGGTACGATTGCTAATTTGACCTCTGGTATTACATTAAGCTGTAGCAAGATGCCGCCGATAATGTCCGCCATCCTTAAAGAGGGTGGGCTTATCCCGTACATACAGAAGCATAGGGACTTCATTATTAAACCTTCCTCTGGACCCTATTGAAATATGATACTATATGTGGTATCATAATATTATTATTATGAATGAGCGAGCTTGATAAACTAGTAGAGAAATTCCTAAGAAGACCACCGGAGGTTCTATTTGAGGATGTGGCTAAAGTGTTGGAGGCATTTGGTTATGAACCGCGTTCTCCTGGAGGAAGCAGTCATCGATTCTTTGCAAAGCCGGGTCATCGAGGCAAAACTATTCCGACAGTAAAAGGGCGGTATGTGAAAAGACGCTATGTGAGCATGATTATCGATAATTTAGAATTGGAGGAATGGCATGAGAAACGACACGGAGCGTAAAGACTTAAAATTCTACTTAAACTTGCGTTACCCCGTTACCATACATCCTGACCCTGATGGCGGTTATGTAGCTGAGATTGAGGAATTACCTGGATGCATGACCCAAGCCGAGACCATTGACGAGGCTTTTAAAGCTATCGAGGATGCCCGGCAGGTGTGGATTCAGGGAACTTACGAAATGGGTCAGGATATTCCCCTGCCTGGAGATATGGAGGAGTATAGTGGAAAGTTCATCGTGCGGATTCCACGAAGTCTCCATCGCAATTTAATTCGTGCTGCTAAGCGTGAGGGAGTGAGCCTTAACCAATATGTTACTACTTTGCTGGCAGCCGGGGTTCAGAGAGATGCCATTCCTTCTCAGACCCGCTCTGCTTTTCAACCACAGATAGGCGTGCGATGATTGATGGCATAATTATGGGAGGTTGCTCATCAGCTTATTGCTTATTGAGCCTCTAAGGAGATACCGAATACGGGAAACAGTAGAATGTTCTCTGGGTTTGTACGGGTAAGTATGACAAAATCAGGATGGAAGGAGACGTACATTTAAAAGGCTCAAAATGCACAAAGTAACTTTTATCCCGGGCGACGGCATAGGCCCTGAAGTGGCTGAGGCGACACGGCGGGTGCTGGAAGCTACAGGGGTCAAGTTCCAGTGGGATACTGTTATCATAGGCAGTCAGGCTCAAGAAAAGTTTGGCACGCCTCTTCCTGACCAGGCCCTCCAGTCCGTAAGGAAAAACAAGGTCGCCATTAAAGGACCGGTGACCACGCCCATCGGCACGGGCTTCCGGAGCGTCAATGTCGCTTTGAGACAGACCTTAGACCTTTATGCCTGTCTGCGTCCCTATAAGGTGTACCCCGGTATAAAAACGCCGTTCCAAGACGTGGACATAGTGGTGGTCAGGGAGAATACCGAAGACCTCTATGCCGGCATCGAATTTGCCAAAGGTGATTCGGGAACCAGGAAATTGCTGGATTTAGTGCTCGGTGCCACGGGAAAAGAGATAAGGAAGGACTCCGCTGTGAGTCTGAAGGTTATATCTCAAACAGCCAGCCGGCGAATTGTCAAATTTGCTTTTGAATATGCCCGACAGAACGGCAGAAAAAAGGTGACCGCGGTTCACAAGGCTAACATACTCAAATTCTCCGACGGACTTTTCCTGGATACTGCTCGTGAAGTAGCCAAAGAGTATAGGGATATAGAATTTAGCGATATGCTTGTGGACGCCACCTGTATGGAGCTGGTCAGGAAGCCTCAGATGTTTGACGTCCTCGTTTTGCCCAATTTGTACGGCGACATAATTTCGGACCTCTGTGCCGGGCTGGTCGGCGGCATGGGCGTAGCGCCGGGAGCCAACATCGGGAATGAGGTAGCTATCTTTGAACCTACACATGGCAGCGCCCCTAAATATGCCGGGCAAAACAAAGTCAATCCTATGGCCATGATGCTCTCCGGTGTGATGATGCTGCGTTATCTGGGAGAGAAAGATAGCGCTGATAGGTTGGAAAGCGCTATAGCTGAGGTCATAGCTGAAGGCAGGAATGTCACCTATGATTTGAAGCTTGACCCCGCCACTGCGGTAGGCACCAGCCAGGTCGCCGACGCTGTAATAAAGAAACTAAAGCGTTAATCTTAACCAGGCGATTGTGGTGAGGGCGTGATGGGAAGCACCTCAAAGCAGTGGGTAAATCGGATTAGGCGAACTCGCAGTGCACTTATGCCGCTGTTTTATATGAAATTCCAAACCCCGCCTTCAGGAAAGGTAAATTTATTAAGATATGATTAATGATGCTAATATGGTTAACAAAATGAATGAACACGTAAAAGTCTATCCAACAATTGGTGTATGTGGTCTTGATTGTGGTTTATGCCCGAGATACTATACAGTGGGGGCTTCAAGATGTCCTGGTTGCTGTGGCTCAGAATTCTTTAGTAAGCATCCATCATGTTCCTTCATAACTTGTTGTGTCAAGAAAAAGAATCTTGAGGTCTGTGCTGAGTGTTCAGACTTTCCGTGTTCTAAATTCAAAAGTGATGAAGAATATCAACAATTGAAAGAATCTTCTTCTTACCCATCGTATAAAAAAGTTATGTCGAATTTGAATTTTATAAAAGGACATGGAATTGAAAAATTCATAGGACAGCAGAAAAAACGAATTAAATTACTCGAAACAATGATAGTTAATTTTGATGATGGAAGATCGAGAAGTTTTTACTGCAAATCAGCGGCTTTACTTGATTTAACAACTCTTGAAAATTCATTGGATAAGGCAATTCAAAAAGTAAGAACAGACAATATCAAACCGAACGATACTAAAACCAAAGCCAAAATTCTTAAGGGTATTCTTGGTGGAATTACTCTTAAGGAAGGTGTGGAATTAATCAAAGCGAGGTAACTCGAATGACTAAAGATTTAAATTATGGTGGGGTTTGGAACTCTGCGGTTGCTTCGCAACCTTGCCCTTTAGGACACTAGCCTATCGGCGAACGTCGCATATGCGGGAAACGTTATCAGAAATTTTGGGGACTGATTCACTGGGAAATTCATCGTAACCTTTGGGTTGAGCGAAGGCGGAATCCCTAGGGGAGCACTGAGCTTTCTAGTCAGCCATCGAGAGTCCATGCAAGACTTTTGACCTACCTGGGCGTTGCAAGTTGCTAAACGACGTGGTGCGAAAGTACTATTGACAAACTTTGAAAGTATGAGAAAATAAATGTATGAAGTGTTTTTGTGGTGATGACTGTGGATTAGGGTGATGACACTGAATAAAAAAAAGGAGGTGAGATAAAGTGGCGTACAGTAAGTCCGCTAAGAAAGCCGCAAAGACGGCAGCTAAACCGAAGGCCAGGAAATCCAAGAGGTAGTTAAGCCTGGAAAAAACAAGAAGCAAAGAGGCTATCTCTAAAAGCGGGATAGCTTCTTTGCTTTTGGATTATGCCCAGGGTATGTGAGGGAATGTGGATTGCCCATTCTGGGTGCCGACCCCGGTCCTAATCTCACTATTGTAGGTTCCCTTTCTTCCATGCTCTGGATAGTTCTTCGGCGGTAGAGAGGTCTGGACATCAGACCGCGCCAGTATTTCCAAGTCGGGCTGCTATTAATCCTGCCGTTGTTAGCTGCCAGCATAGACAGCCTCTATTTGATGACCCTGCTCGCTTAGCGGGATTGTCGTGTAGCTAATCTATTCTCGCTCCCACGATGACAAAGTAAGGCCAAAGGCCTCATTCAAGACTTTTGACTTCACTGGGCATTACAAGCTACCATATCAGCATGAGCGCAAGAAAAGTGCCAGAGCTAGTCCTTTTCCCTTTAACCGCTGAGGTGAATAAGCAAGGTCATATCCTTATCGGCGGCTGCGATGTCGTTGAGCTGGCTGAGGAATTCGGCACGCCGCTCTACCTTTTCGATGAGTCCACCCTCCGCCATCAGTGCCGTGAATTCAAAGACAAGTTCGGTAAATATTATCCTGACACCCTGGTCATTTATGCCTCCAAAGCCTTCCTGAACAGGGCTCTGGCTCTCATATTTAAGGAAGAGGGTCTGGGACTCGACGTCGTCTCCGGGGGAGAACTTAGCATCGCCCATTCTGTGGATTTTCCTCTGGACAAGGTCTATTTCCATGGCAATAACAAGACGCCGGAAGAATTAAACCTGGCTCTGGACTTGCGAGTTGGCAGAATTGTGGTGGACAATTTTTACGAGCTTGAACTACTTAACAGGCTGGCTGGGGAGAGGGGGATTAGCCAAGATATCTTGCTTCGTCTCACACCGGGGGTCGACCCTCACACTCACCAATATACTACGACCGGGACGATAGAGAGCAAATTTGGCTTTCCCCTGGCTACCGGGCAAGCTGAGGAAGCAGTAAAGCAGGCTTTGTCAGCCTCCAACCTTAACCTTGTGGGCTTGCACTTCCATCTGGGCTCCCCGGTGCCTGAGATTCAGCCTTATGAACTGGCTATAGAGCTTGTACTGCGCTTTGCCCGGGAAATGGGCAAAAAATTTGGCCTTAATCTTAGCGAATTCGACATCGGTGGCGGTTTTGCTGTTCCATATACTCTGGACTCCAAAGTGCCCACAATAGCTGACTATGCCCGGGCTCTAACTGGCAAGTTGAATGGTCTTATTTCGGGGCTGGGATTAAGTCACCCGCGGCTCATCATTGAGCCGGGAAGGGCAATTGTCGGCCAGGCCGGAGTGGCATTATACAAGGTCGGGGCGATTAAGGAGATACCGGGCATAAAGAAATATGTCTGTGTGGATGGTGGCATAAGCGACAACATCCGCCCGGCTCTTTATGGGGCTAAATATGAGGCTCTGGTGGCTAACAAAGCTTTGAAAGCGGGAAAAGAGGTGGTTACCATTGCCGGCAAGCTCTGCGAGTCTGGCGATATTTTAATAAGGGATATTAATCTGGCTTCAGCGCATCCCGGTGACATCATAGCTATTCCAGTTTGCGGTGCTTATTCCATCCCCCAGGCGAGCAATTATAATGCCCTGCCCAAGCCGGCTATAGTTATGGTAAGGGAAGGTCGAGCGTGTCTTATTCGGCGCCGGGAAACTTATCAGGATTTGATGAACCTGGACCTGATTTAACATGTGGCAAGTAGCAGGACAGGATAAAATTTTATCTTTGCTGGATTACAGCCTCAAAACCAATACTATAGCCCACGCCTATCTTCTAGCAGGGCCGCGGCATGTGGGCAAAGGGACTTTAGCCGTCAATTTGGCTCAAGCTCTAAATTGCGATGGGCCCGAACTGCCTTGCGGTCAATGCCGTTCCTGCCAGCGAATCCTGGAAGGCAAGCACGCTGATGTCACCCCTATCGGCCTGGATTCCAGAACGGAGATTGGCATTGATGATATTCGAGGGCTGCAACGCTTAGCCAACCTGCCACCGTATGAAGGTAAGTGCAAAGTGTTCATCATTGATGACGCAGAATACCTATCTACTGAGGCGGCTAATTCCTTGCTCAAGATATTAGAAGAGCCACCGCCAAGGGTAGTTTGGCTTTTATTGGCTGCTGAAGAGGAGCGCCTCTTGCCGACAATTATTTCACGCTGTCAGCGGTTGGAATTGAAGCCTGTGCCGTCGGAGCGAATACAAGAAGTACTCGTCAATTCATATAAAGTTGATGCCAATAAAGCGAAGCTTTTGACTCAATTGTGTCATGGTCGCCTGGGCTGGGCATTGTCCGCTTTGGCCAATGACAAGATATTAGAACAGCGAGCTCAAAGGATAGATAAGCTGGTCTCCTTATTGACTCCGACAAGTCGGAGCTTAGAGCAACGGTTTGCCTATGCTCAGGAGCTAGCCAGCCAATTTAGCCAGGACCGGAGAGCCGGGGCGGAAATAATGGAGATCTGGCTCGACTGGTGGCGTGATTTGATGCTCATTAAAGGTGGTTGCCAGGAGGCCATCATCAATGTAGATTATGAGACCACTCTGGAAGAACAAGCTCGGGGGTTAAGTCTGAGCGAAATTAAAGAGTTTCTGGCTAATCTTGGCTTGCTGCAGGAGGTAATCTCTAAGAATGTTAATCCCCGTTTAGCATGGGAATGGCTGATGCTCAATTTACCCAGAAAAAAACTGAGTAAAAAATCCTGAGCAGGAATGTCATTGCCAAGTTTAGAATATAATATATCTCGATGGCTAACATAATTGGAGTTAAATTCCACTCTAGAGGAAAATTAGTCTGCTGTGACGCTGGTGAGATATCACTGCAAGTAAACGACTATGTAGTGGTGGATACTGGTCATGGTCTAGATGTGGCTAAAGTCGTTACTCTGGAAGCCCCGTCTCAACCAGGCGAGCAATTAATGATGGTAGTGCGCCGGGCGAAGGCGGAGGACTTAGAGGAAGCGCGGCGGAACCTGGAAAAAGAAGCCTTAAGCAAGTGCCATGAAATGGTTGTACAGCTTGGTTTAAAGATGAAGCCGCTGGCGGCTCGCTATGATTCCCAACGTGAGCACATGACCATATTCTTCAGCGCTGAGGAAAGGGTGGACTTCCGAGACCTGGTTCGGAAATTGAGCCATGCTCTGGAAAGACGGGTGGAATTAAGGCAAGTGGGGGCAAGGGATGAGGCTAAGCTATTGGGGAGCATAGGCAGGTGCGGCTATCCTTTATGTTGTCAGAATTTCCTCACCAGCTTTGCTTCAGTGTCTATTAAGATGGCCAAGGAACAGAGCCTGGCCTTGAATCCTATGAAGATATCGGGCATCTGTGGAAGGCTCCTTTGCTGTCTGTCATATGAAAGCAAAGAGTATGCGGCTATGAAAAAGAAGATGCCTCAGCTGAAACAAGAAATCTCAACGCCCTGGGGTAAAGCCAGGGTAATCAGCATTAACTTATTAAAGGAAACGGTAACAGTACAATTGGATAATGAAGTGACTAAAGAGATAGCTCTGAATGAATTAATTCATCCAGAAGAGAAGTCTTCTAAGGAAGCCGATTAAACTTAGAGCAAATTGAGGGGTTAAGTTAATTCAAAGATGGTAGATATTTTTGCCATTCGCCATGGTTATGGAGAAGGTTATAGGGAATATAGAATCCATCGTTGCGAG
>DATBWO010000019.1:0-35572 GCA_036514775.1 Dehalococcoidia bacterium
TAGACGAGTCGAATTACTGAAGGTATCTGGAATACGAGGTTAGCAGAATGAAGCTCACCTCTGCTATTTTCCAGCACTTCAGCTTTGCCGCGAAACACTAGCACTATGGCCCGACGCGTGCGACATAAGTTAAGGGGCTCATAACTCTGATTAAGCACTAAAACAGGAGAATTTATCATAGCTACAACCTGTTATCAGTGATTTAGCTATTTTAGCAAGCCTTTCTGACCAATGCAACAGTGCGAATTAGCTGCGTCGGCTCTTTCTAGCTTGGTTTGCCAGACACTGCCTATACCTTAATCTTCCCCCTTATCCACTCCCAATCAGGCTCACCATGCTCGAAGAAAGACTAACTCTTTTGAGTTGCATTCAATCCCTCACTCCCAGACTTCGTCTTCGGCGAGGTCTTCCTCGAGTCCTGATTCGTCGGCCTCGTCCTCCATATAGTTGAAGGGGCCTTCATGCTCGAAGGATTCTTTCCGGTATAAGAAGGGGCGGGAAAAGAGCCTCTTTATCTCGGCGCCGCATTCGGGGCATCTTTTCAACGGTTCATCGTTTATCCCCTGCCTGACCTCGAACCTTCCTTTACATAGTTTGCAATGAGCACCATTTTTTGATTTATACTCATAAATTGGCATTTTACCCTCACCTCCATCCTCTCCTTTCGAGGGAGAGGAAATTTAGAAGCATTATCTTCAGCAGCATCTCACCTTCACCCTCACCTTAGTCCTCTCCCGTCTAGGGAGAGGAGGTTAATTATTATTTCCCGCAGCAGTGCTTGTATTTCTTGCCCGAGCCGCACGGGCAGGGGTCATTACGCCCAACCCTTTTGCCCGCCATCACCGCTTCCTTCTTTTTTTGTGGAGCTTCCTTGGCAATCCCGACGTGGTAAATGCTATGGGCAACATCGTGCTGAATGCTAGCTAAGAGGGCTTCGAAATAGGCATGCCCCTCTCTCTTATACACTATCAGCGGCTGTTCCTGGCCGACAGCTCGCAGCCCTATCCCCTGACGCAAATGCTCCATGGCAGTAAGGTGCTCCATCCATAACCGGTCAATAACTCGCAGCATGACCAGCCTCTCCGCCATGCGCATGTTATCAGGGCCGAGCTCCTGCTCTCGCTGGTCGTAAAGCTCAATGGCATAATCAGTCAGCTTTTCTGTGATTTGCTGGGCGTCAGATTGAGATTGCTTCGTCCCGATTGCATCGGGACTCGCAATGACAGGATGCGGGGGCAGGGGGAAGATAGTGGATACATCCTCAAGTAAGCCGGCTAGATTAGATTTCGCCAGTTCACCCTCACCTTCTTCCTCTCCCTTCAAGGGAGAGGTTAGGTGAGGGCTGCTGAGGCGCTTGGCTACCAGGCTTTGGATTTCATCCCGGACCATAGATGTTATATTGGCCTTGAGGTCGGCGCCAGTGAGGACTTTCTTCCTCTCGGCGTAAATCACCTCACGGTGCTTGTTGATGACATCGTCATATTCCACAAGGTGTTTACGAATATTGAAATGATAGCCTTCGGTCTGGACCTGGGAATTGGTCATAGCCTTATTGACGAAGGGATGCTCAATGGGGGTATTTTCATCCATACCCGCCCACTGCATAATGCCCTTAATACGGTCACCGCCAAAGCGGCGAACAATCTCGTCTTCCAGGGAAGCATAAAAGCGAGAACTGCCCGGGTCTCCCTGCCTTCCTGCCCTTCCCCGGAGCTGATTATCAATGCGCCTGGCTTCGTGGTGCTCGGTACCTACAATGTGAAGCCCGCCCAGCTCAACCACCTTATTATGCTCTTCCTGCCATTCCGCTTCACCCTGTCCCTCAGGATTGCCACCAAGGATAATATCCACCCCTCGCCCGGCCATATTGGTGGCCACAGTTACCGCCTCGAGACTCCCGGCCTGGGCGATTATAGCTGCCTCCTTTTCATGATGCTTGGCATTTAACACTTGATGGGGTATGCCATTTCTCGTCAGGAGGTCGGATAAATACTCTGATTTCTCGATAGAGGTCGTGCCGATAAGAACAGGTCGTCTCTGGTCATGTAATTGCTTGATTTCATTGGTCACGGCGGCAAACTTGGTTTTCTCGTCTTTGTAAATCTGGTCAGGATATTCAGTACGAATCAAGGGCTTGTTGGTGGGGATAACCACCACTTCCAGCTTATAAATCTTGTGGAACTCCTCGGCTTCCGTGGCGGCGGTACCGGTCATGCCCGCCAGTTTTTGATACATGCGAAAGTAGTTCTGAAAGGTGATGGTGGCCATGGTAATTGATTCTCGCTGAATCTTTACCCGCTCTTTGGCCTCGATGGCTTGATGCAATCCTTCAGAATATCTCCGGCCAAACATCAATCTACCCGTGAATTCATCCACGATGATGACCTGTCCATCCTTAACCACATAGTCCTTGTCCTTCTTGAACAAGACATATGCCTTAAGGGCGCTCTCCAGATATTGAGTGAGAAAGTAATTAGAGGGGTCATAAAGTTCAGGTGCTTTGAGCAAGCCTTCCCGCTTCAGCATCTTCTCCATCCTGGTCATGCCAATCTCGGTAAGGCTAGTAGTACGTGTACGCTCGTCAATGGTATAGTCCGCATCTTTGCTAAGGTGGGAAACTAACTGGGCGAAGGTGTAATACTTCTGAGTGGCTTCTTCGGCAGCACCGCTGATAATGAGTGGGGTACGGGCTTCGTCGATAAGTATGTTATCCACTTCATCGACGATGGCATAGCTCAAGGGACGCTGGACACATTGGGACAAGTCCCAGACCATATTATCTCTGAGGTAATCAAAGCCAAACTCGTTATTGGTGCCATAAGTTATATCCGCCTCATAAGCCTGGCGGCGGGTGATAGGGCGGAGAAAATTCCACTTCTGGTCTTCCGACTCATAGCTGGGGTCATAGATATAGGAAGGGGCAGGTTGGCCGGTTGCTTGCTGGGCATTAATGCAGGCCACGTTTATACCCAGGGCGTGGTAGATAGGGCCCATCCAGTGACAATCCCGTTTGGCAAGATAATCATTAACGGTAATCAGATGGCTGCCTTGTCCGGTGAGGGCATTGAGGTAGAGAGGCAGGGTAGCTACCAGGGTTTTCCCCTCACCAGTTTTCATCTCGGCTATCTTCCCCTGGTGAAGGACGATTCCCCCCATTAACTGGACGTCAAAATGCCGCTGTCTTATGGTTCGCTTGGCTGCTTCTCTAACAGCAGCGTAAGCCTCCGGTAAAATCTCATCCAAGTTTTCACCATCGGCTAGCCGCGCCTTGAATTCATCGGTTTTGGCCCGAAGCTCAGCATCGCTGAGCTTTTCCAACTCAGGCTCCAACGAGTTTATGTTATCAACCAGAGGCTGAAGGCGCCTCACTTCTCTCTCGTTGGAATCAACCAGATTGCTAAGCCACTTAAGCATCGTTTGATAAAACCCTAAACCCTAATTTCTAAGCCCTAAACAAATCCAAAATCTCAATGCTCTAAATCCAGAACCCTCTCCTGCCTTGGTCATTGGAGTTTTGAGTTTTGATATTGTTTAGTATTTCGTGCTTAGGATTTAGTATTTGCTAACCTCTCTACTATCCCTCAAACATCGCTCCCACTGATAAGCCGGTGTGAATGCGATGAATGGCTTCGCCAACAAGCGAAGCTATAGGCAAGACGGTGATCTTGTTCAGTTTCTTATCCTTATTAACAGGTATGGTATCGGTAACGACTACCTCTTTCACTGGACTCGTGGCTATCCTCTGGATAGCGGGACCAGAGAAAACGGGGTGACTACAGCAAGCATAAACCTTAGTAACGCCACGTTCTAAAAGAGCATTCACTACCCCGACCAGAGAACCAGCGGTATCAATCTCATCATCAACGGTCAGGGCACACATTCCCTCAACCTCGCCAATGACGTTGAGGGTTTCAGCGGCATCGGCATTTCCCAAGCGCCTCTTTTCAATTATAGCCAGAGGGGCTCCCAGTTTAGCAGCCATATCACGGGCTACCTTGGAAATACCAATATCAGTAGCAACCACTACCAGGTTACCCAAAGCTTTTTCCTTGAAATACCGAGCCAAGAGGGGCCGAGCGGTGAGTTCATCCACAGGGATGGTGAAGAATCCTTGAATTTGAGGGGCGTGAAGGTCTACGGTGAGTAATCTATTAGCTCCAGCGGTAGTAATCAGGTCGGCAACCAGGCGAGCAGTGATAGGAACCCTGGGTTGGTCTTTTTTATCAGTGCGGCTATAGCCATAATAGGGAACGACAGCGGTAATTCGCCCGGCTGAAGCGCGCCTGAAGGCATCGAGCATGATAAGTAACTCGACCAGGCTTCTGTTAACTGGAGAGCAGATTGGCTGAATGATAAAAACGTCTCGTTCCCGGACATTCTCGAGAATGCGCACAAAAATGTTTTCATTGCTAAACTCGAAGACCTCAGCCTCCCCCAGGGGTATGCCTAAGTAATCACACACAGCCCCTGTTAAGGCAGGATGAGCAGTGCCGCTGAACACTTTTAATTCGTCCATCATCACCTCTTAGCTATTTGAATACTGACGTGATTATAGCATGAAATCATCGCTGTTTCCTGAGTAGGGTTAGGAAAAGGTAATAGTTTAGTTTTTCCAATAATTTCCCCCTAAGATAAGGGGGATAAAGGGAGTTATGAGCAAGTTAATCTTCGTCCAGGACAGCAAAACCGAAAGATGCTTATCCATAACTCTCCCTCGCCCCCTCTTATTCTGAAGAGGGGATGTTACGGAGCCATCTCTTGGAAAAACTTGCCTGTTACATTCGGGGGAAGAGATGTCTTATGCCAGCCCGGGAATGGGGAACTGTTGGCACATCTCTCGTACTTCCTGGCGGACTTGTTCTTGTGTCCGCTTATCCCCCGAAGGAGAAAGCACTTTGGCGATGAAAGAAGCGATGCGCTTCATCTCCTCTGTGCCAAAACCTCTGGTGGTCACTGCCGGGGTGCCCAGCCGGATACCGCTTGTAATCAGTGGTGGCTTGGGGTCAAAGGGAATGGTATTTCTATTTACCGAGATGCCCGCAACCCCTAAGGCTTCCTCAGCATCCTTGCCGCTTATCCCCTGACGGGAAAGGTCAACGGGGACAATGTGGTTATCCGTGCCCCCGGAAACGATACGCATCCCATATCTCTGGAGTTCGGAAGACAAAACGCGGGCATTCTCCAGCACTGCCTTCTGGTAATCAACAAACTCGGGTTGCATAGCTTCAAAGAAGCACACGGCTTTAGCGGCGATGATATGCATGAAAGGACCACCCTGCATCCCGGGGAAAACTGCAGCATTAATAGCTGAAGCCAGCTCTTTATCACATAAAATAAAGCCACCACGAGGTCCCCGCAAGGTCTTCTGCGTGGTGGCAGTAGTAACTTGAGCATAGGGCACAGGAGAAGGATGAAGTCCAGCGGCTATTATCCCCGCTATGTGAGCCATGTCAACCAATAGCTTGGCACCTACCTTATCAGCTATATAGCGAAGCCTCTCAAAATCAATAATACGAGAATAACTACTCGCCCCAGCTATTATTAATTTAGGTTTATGCTTCAGAGCTAACCTTCCAATTTCATCGTAGTTGAGCATCTCGGTTTCAGGATTGACTCCATAAGGGATAAAGTTATACCATTTCCCGGAGAAATTGACCTCAGAGCCATGGGTGAGATGCCCGCCATGGCTGAGGCTCATTCCCATAACAGTATCTCCGTGTTCCAGTAAAATTGAATAGGCTGCCATGTTGGCTTGACTGCCACTATGAGCCTGGACATTGGCATGTTCGGCTTTAAAGAGCTTTTTAGCCCTTTCGATAGCCAAACTTTCAATTTCGTCTATGTGAACACAACCGCCATAATAGCGATGCCCGGGGTATCCTTCAGCATATTTGTCAGTTAGCACCGAGCTTTGGGCCTCAAGCACTGCCCGGCTGGCATGGTTTTCAGAGGCAATAAGATCTATGGTGCTTGCTTGCCTCTCTGCCTCCAGGCTGAGGATGTGAGCTACTTTGCTATCACGCTGCGCCAAGGAAAATGCCTTTGCGGTTTTCACATTTGCGTTATAATATTACTTGATATTCCATTCTCGGTCAATAAGAAAAACCCATCAACAGAGGTCTCAACTGTGTCATTGACAGAACGTGTTTACAGTGATAAATTAATCTATTTAGCAATTAAAAGGGGAGAGTGCTAAATGGCTTTAAGGGAAAGAAGAGAAACCGTTCTCAGGGTGATAATCGAAGATTATATCACTGGAGCAGTGCCAGTAGCTTCAAGTGCTATCGTGGCAAAGTACGGCTTGAAGGTAAGCCCGGCTACCATTCGCAATGATACAGCATACCTGGAACGAGAAGGATATGTTATCCACCCTCACCGTTCGGCCGGAAGCATGCCTACTGATAAGGCTTACCGCTACTATGTGGAATTGATAGGGGAAGAGATTGAACTTCCTCCTGTTGAGCAGTATCTAATTCATCAGATATCTCAAGAAGCAAAGGAGGAGCTAGAGCAATGGCTAAAAACGGTGGCAGCACTTTTAGCGCGCCTTGTTCATAACCTGGTAGTAATAACCACCCCCAAAGCGGTTCGCTGTCGCTTTAAGCATCTCGATTTGGTAGCCTTGCAGGATTTTATGGCTTTGCTGATCGTGGTCTTGTATGAAGCAAAGGTTAGACGGCAGGTCGTATCTTTCAATAGAAAAGTAAGCCAAGATGAGCTAACAAAGATAGCTAATAAGCTTACTTCTATTTATGGCGGAATGACCAGCAGCGAGATCCTGGTTAAAAAGGAGGGACTTTCTTCTGAAGAAGGGCAGATATCTCAATATTTAGCAGAAATTATGGCTGCTGAAGACAAGCTAGAATATGGCGAGCCTTATCTTGAAGGATTGTGTTTGCTGCTGAGTCAACCAGAGTTTACTAGCAATCCTAGAATACTTGGAATTTTAGAAGTGCTGGAAGGGGAGGATTGGCTTAGAAATATATTTTGCCAGGAATCGAACAAGGGAGGGGTAAAGGTAATCATCGGGGAAGAAAACCCGGAGCCAGCATTACAGGGCTTGAGCTTAATAGCCAGTCAGTATGGTATCCCTGATAAGGCCAGTGGTATTGTGGGAGTGATTGGTCCCAAACGAATGGACTACGCTAAGGCTATTTCTTCGCTTAGCTGCCTCTCAGCATTGCTAAGCGACACAATGGCTGAATACATCTAGAGGAGGTACAACGGTGGCTGAGAGTGACGAGGTCGTTGAAACAGGAATTGAGCAAGCTGAGGATATCCCGACGAAGTCGGTACAGCAGGCTCTGGCTGAGGAGAAGGAAAAGGCAGAAAGATATTTAGCCAATTGGCAAAGAAGCCAGGCGGACCTTGAGAATTATGCAAAACGCGCTGAGCAGGAGAAATCAGAGACAGTTGAGTTTGCTAACAGGATACTTATCTTGGACTTGCTACCTATCCTGGATGATTTTGAGAGAGCACTTGCTGCTCTGCCGGTTGAGCTTGATGAGCAAGATTGGACTAAAGGTATAAAACTCATCTATAATAAGCTTAAAACTATTTTAGAAGCGGAAGGGCTGGCTGAAATTAAGGCCAAAGGGGAATATTTCGATCCCTACTTTCATGAAGCAGCAGGCCAACTAGAAGGGGAAGAGGGCATCATCATAGAAGAAATTCGCAAAGGTTATAAGTTTAGGGATAAGCTGCTTCGCCCCAGTATGGTCATAGTCGGCACAGGTAAAAAGACTAAGACTCAAGAGGAAAGCTCAGAGGAGAAATAGAATGGCTAAAGCAGTAGGTATCGACCTAGGAACAACATTGAGCGAGGTCGCTGTTATAGAGGGGGGAAAACCGAAGCTTATCCCCAGCTCGGAAGGCTCTAACTTGTATCCTTCGGTAGTGGCAATAAGCAAGAATGGGGAGCGGCTGGTAGGGCAAGTAGCTAAACGTCAGTCTATTGTTAACCCGGAAAACACTGTTTATAGTATCAAACGCTTCATGGGCAGAAAATGGGGGGAACCACCGGGAAGAGAATTACCTGTGGAAGAGGACGCACGCCGCGTCTCTTACAAGACAACTCGCGGTCCCAATAACGAAGTCAAGGTAGTCATGGGTGGAAAAGAATACACTCCGTCAGAAATATCGGCAATGATATTACAGAAACTAAAAGCCGATGCCGAAGCCTACCTTGGCGACAAAGTGACCGAGGCCGTGATTACAGTGCCAGCTTATTTCAATGATAGCCAGCGCCAGGCAACCAAGGATGCCGGCGCAATCGCCGGATTGAATGTCCTTCGTATCATTAATGAGCCCACTGCTGCGGCTCTAGCTTACGGTGCAGATACAAAGAAAGAGGGAATAATTGCAGTGTATGACCTTGGTGGAGGCACCTTCGATATCTCTATCCTGGAGATAGGGGAAGGGACCTTCCAGGTCAAGTCTACGAGTGGTAATACCCACTTGGGTGGGGATGACTTCGACCAGCGTATTATCGAATGGTTATGCAATGAGTTCAAGCGAGACCAAGGAATCGACTTAAGGAACGACCGCATGGCAATGCAGCGTCTTAGAGAAGCAGCAGAACGGGCGAAGATTGAACTTTCTACAGTGCAACAGACTGAGATAAGCCTTCCTTTTATTACCGCTGATGCCTCGGGACCTAAACACCTTAATATCACCTTGACCCGTTCCAAGTTAGAACAACTGGTCATGGATTTGGTGGAGCAGACTCTAGAGCCATGTAGTCAAGCGCTAAAGGACGCTGGACTGACTTCAGGCAAGATTAATGAAGTTCTCCTTGTCGGCGGTCAAACTAGAATGCCTTTAGTGCAAGAAAAGGTGAAAAAGTTCTTCGGCAAAGAGCCATCGAAGGGAATCAACCCCGACGAGGTTGTAGCCATGGGGGCTGCCATTCAAGCTGGAGTGCTTAAGGGTGAAGTAGGAGAGGTTCTCCTTCTTGACGTAACTCCACTTACTCTAGGCATAGAAACGTTAGGGGGTGTAGCTACACCTCTTATTTCCCGCAATACCACTATACCCACTTCAAAGAGCCAGATTTTCAGCACTGCTAGCGATCACCAGTCAAGCGTGGAGATACACGTTCTGCAAGGGGAACGTCCTATGGCTGCCGATAACCGAACCCTGGGACGTTTCATACTCGATGGCATTCTACCGGCGCCGCGAGGTGTACCACAGATTGAGGTGACTTTCGATATAGATGCCAATGGCATCCTTAACGTTAGCGCTCGTGATAAGGGCACGGGAAAAGAACAAAAGATTACCATTACTGCCTCGAGCGGGCTGAACAAGGAAGAAGTGGAGAAGATGAGGCGAGAGGCTGAGCAGCATGCTGCTGAGGATACTAAACGTAAAGAGGAAGTGGAGGTGCGCAATTCTGCTGACAGCCTGGCTTATACCGCAGAAAAAACCCTCCGTGACTACGGAGATAAGATACCCGCCGATGTAAAGAAGGACGTAGATGCTAAGATAGCCATTGTAAAGTCGGCTCTTCAAGGGAAGGACGTAAACGCCATTCGTAATGCGATGCAAGAGTTATCGCAGGCTCTGCAGAAAGCTGGGGCGTCGGCTTATCAGCAACCAGGGCAGCCTCCACCTGGTGGAGAGGAACCTGGCGGTGGAGATGAAGGCACGGTAGAAGGGGAGTTCCGCGAGGTCTAAGCAATCCCGACTTCATCGGGATTAGCCCCTGATTCCCGGGAAATTGATAACACGAAATTATATTTCTCTTAGGGAGCATGATGGTAATGTTTGACTTGGAACAATTCGTCATAACTGCTGACAGAATCTGGCAAAAGGCACGAGCAGAAAAACGGTTGACTCATAACCCCTCTGATGAGGAATTGAGAAAGCTTGTGGAAAAACAGCCAGGGGTTAGGAAAACGATGTATGGCAACTTTGTCGCCCAAAGTGAGCCTACTTCCAGGTCGGCAATGTTTACCAAAAACAGTGTTGACCATACCTTTGGTGAGGATGAACTAAGGCTATTAGCTCAGTGTGAAGAGGTTTTGGGCAAGGAAAGATTGATTTCCATAGACAGCATTGTGGGCAATGAAAATAGTAACACCACGGTCAGGTTAATTGTCTCAGAGCGGTTTGCCCATGTCGCCTATGGAGGCAAGAACCTTTTTATATCCCCGAAGGGGGAAGTCAAAAAGCCGACCTATTACATCTTATTCTTCGCTGACAAGGCTTTTGAAACTAACCAGTCAAAGCCGCTCCCCGAGAAAGATATCACTATCAGATTGGCTATGCTGGATGATGGGAGGTTTGTCAAGATAATCAGGAATGGTAACTACATAGGTGAATATAAGAAAGGGGTTTTCGCCGCTGAGGATTGGGTAGTTAAGACGAGAAGAGGGGGCATCTTCTTGCATACTGGTTGTAGAGAGGATTACATTCAATCAGTAAGTGGGGACTATCGGATGGCGAGGACGTTGCTCGTGGCATTAAGTGCCAATGGGAAAACAACTACGACCTGTAGAATCCTGGCCAGAAAAGGGAAGGAGAAATCCTGGCTCATTCAGGACGACGGGGGAACTCTCATGCCCGATGGTTCCTTTCATGGCTTTGAAGCCGGGGGAATATTTGTCAAAACAGAAGGCGTGAACCCCGGGGAGCAAATCGAAATATTCTACGGACTGTTGAAACCGGAAACTGTCTGCGAGAATGTTTACGTAACCGAAGACGGAGATTTTGACTTTTACAATTTAGACAGAACTTCCAATGGCCGAGCAGTGGTATTAAGAAGAGATTTCATGCATGCCAGTCGCTATATCGATGTGGATAAGATTGACAATCTGGTTCTTATCACCAGGGGGCCACTGATTCCGGCAATATCAAAGCTAACCCGGGAGCAAGCAGCAGCCCTGATGGTTCTGGGACAGGCAATGGAATCCTCGGCTGGTGACCCAACCCAGGCCGGGAAAATTAGAAGCGAGTTTTTCTATGACCCCTTTGTCGCCGGAGACCTGGCTGAGCATGCTAATATATTTTATGAGATAATAAAAGGTATTCCCCACCTAAATTACTATTTGATAAATACTGGAGGGATAGGAGAAGGGGAACGTTACAAAGATATAAGATTAGAATTTACCATGGCAATACTCGATTCTCTACTAAGAGGGGGGTTAGAGGATTGGGCAGATTCCCCCACGGGCTTTAAGGTGCCTAAGGCGATAAGATATGTAGATGATATTTACCTGCATCCTGAGAAACTTTACTCCAGAACTGAGTTTGGAGAAAAGCAAAGGGAACTTAACAAAATTAGATACGAATCCGTGCAAAAACTGGGAGACTCCTTACATCCTGATATAAGAGGGGTTTTTGGCAAGCCCAACTCCGATAAAATCGGAGTATAGTAGGACTGCAAGTCTCACACAGTTCGTGTGGAATTCTGGTGTAGGATAGCTGTAAAACATCGGGAGGACGAGAAGTGATAGAGGCCGCTGAACTTTATGAAAGATTGAAGAAGGAGAAAGCAGAGCTGTTAGAAAAGATAGAACAGTTGAGAGCTCTTGGTCAACCATCGGCAGAGAGAAAGGAAGGCAGTCCATTCGGCAAAAGGGAAGAAGGAGCCGATGAAGCCTCCGAACTAGAGAAAAGACTGGCCTTGGAAAAAAGGCTGAGAGAGTCTCTTAATGAAGTTGAGCATGCCATAGAAAAATATGAAGCCGGCACTTATGGATTGTGTGATTCTTGTGGGCGACCTATAGAGCAAGCTCGCCTTGAAGCCATACCTCAAGCAAGCTTGTGCTTGAACTGCAAGGCAAGCCGCGAAAAGGATGTAAAAGGTGCAAGATAATGGGTCTCCAGGTGAATTGGAAGTCCGTAAAGCAACAGGTTTTGTGGGTGAAGATAAATCAAAAGTTTCTCCAGGCAGGTATAGGGGAAAATTAAGGTTATTTCTGATTGTTGTTGCTGTGGTGGTTGTTCTTGACCAACTGAGCAAGCTGTGGGCCAGAGTCAATGTGTCTGAGATATGGAACACAGAGCTGTTGCCAGGCTTTCTCGATTTAATTCGCGTTGCAAATACTGGTGCCATTTTTGGTTTGTTTTCCGACTACACCGGGGTTCTCATCGCTCTAGGCATAGCTGGTTCGGTCATTATCTTGGTATTTCTCTATTACTTTCCCCCAGTTAACAAAGTGGGTGTGGTGTCTTTCGCTCTGATTCTGGGTGGGGCTGTGGGCAATCTCATAGACCGCATCCGTTTTGGCTACGTAACCGATTTTATCAGTATTCATTTGCGAGATTTTTTCTACTGGTTTCCTTTCAACATCGCTGACGCAGCTTTAACGGTGGGTATCTGTATTCTCATTTATTACTTTTGTAAGTCAGGGGTGTTTAGAAAAGCATATGAGCGCAAACACAGCCTCCAAAATTAAGACGTTGCAATTCAACTCACCTGTTCCTGACATCCGCCTTGATAAGTATTTAACCCAGGTCCTTCCACAATTCTCGCGCGCTTATTTACAGAAATTAATTGTGCAAGGTTATGTTCTGGTCAACGGACAAAGAACAAAGGCGAACCAGAGATTAAATAAGGTCGATAGGGTAACGGTCGAGCTTCCTTCTTTACCTGTCTATCCTGTAGCTGAACCAATCCCTTTAACTATAATTTATGAAGATGAGGACATATTGGTCATAGATAAACCGGCTGGCTTGACAGTCCACCCTGCCCCGGGGCATCCCAGTCATACTTTAGTCAATGCTGTCTTAGCTCATTATCCCGGCCTGGTCACGGGCAACGAACTGATGCGCCCGGGCATAGTCCACAGACTAGATAAAGATACCTCAGGGCTCATAGTTATTGCTAAAAATGACCCTGCCCGGGAATATTTAGCCGCACAGTTCAAAGGCCGTACTGTAACCAAGGGATATCTTGTCCTTGTTAAAGGGAGGCTATCCCCGGAACAGGGGATAATTGAAGCACCTATCGGGCGAGACCCTCATAATAGGCGAAGGATGGCGATAGTGGAAGCGGGAAAAGAGGCTAGCACCCAGTATCAAGTCCGGAAATACCTGGATACCTACACTTTAGTCGAAGTCACCCCGCTAACAGGGCGCACACATCAAATTAGAATACACCTGTCAGCTATTGGCTATCCGGTCGTTGGTGACCCCGTTTATGGAATAAAATCGGCTCATATTAACAGGCAATTTATTCATGCCTATCGTCTTGGCTTTCATCTACCATCAACTAAGCAATACCAGGAATTTACCTCGCCCTTACCTGTGGACTTGGAGCAAGCTTTGGAGTACTTAGCCCGAAATGTCTAACATGCTTGTGGCATCACTACTCAGATGAAGGGGTGCAGTTTCTGAGCTAGTTCAGATAGATGGGTGACACTTTATATGTTTGTAACGTTGGGTAATAACCTCCTGTGTCATTGCGAGCCCCGACCTGTCGGGGCGTGGCAATCTCTATCCCCAGCAGCCCCACAAGATTGCTTCGTCACTTCCGTTCCTCGCAATGACAAAAAAGAAGTGTCACTACTTAGATGAATGAGCGTAGTCTCTTGCAAGGAGAAGCCTTGTCTGGTATGATGGGGGAGATAAAATGGACAAAATAGAGTTGAAGGTTGCTAAGCGAGGCATTCTCGGTAAAAAAGTCAAGCATTTGCGCCGCCAGGGGATTACTCCGGTGCATGTTTTCGGGCACGGTATCGAGTCTCTAGCACTACAGTGCAACACTGGCGAACTCGAACGAGTGTTAGCTCAAGCCGGGCAGACAGGGCTTATTGACCTCAAGCTCGATAAGGAGAAGAAACCAAGGACCGTTGTGGTTCGCGAATTTGATAGAGATTGGCGGAGGGGACGATTGGTCCATGTGGACTTTTATCAGGTAAGAATGGAGGAAAAGATAAAGTTAGAGATTCCTGTTGTCTTAGTCGGAGAAGCGCCAGCCCTGAAGTCTAAAGACAATATGCTGGAGCATGCGCTTGAGACTTTGACTATAGAGTGCTTACCGGCAAAAATCCCCGCTAGCGTAGAAGTGGGTATCAGTTCCCTCACCGAGACCGGGCAAGCGATAAGGGTCAAAGATATCGCCTTAGGTAAAGATATTACTATTCTTAACGATCCGGAGTTAGTTGTAGTGAAAATTAGTTTCCGACCTGTGGAAAAGATAGAAGAGGTGGTGGTAGAGAAGCCAGCAGAGGCGGTGGAGGAAGCGGTTGAAGCTCCCGAAGAGGCTGTGCCAGGTGCAGAGAAACCAACAGAGAAGTCAAAAGAAACATAATCGGCTGACTTACCTGGCAATTGCTTCTGTATCTATGCGGATACACCCGATTTGACAGGCTGGCAAACCCCTGATATAATACCCACGCTTAAGTGTTAGCTCTCTCCGAGCTGTCTTGCCTAAAGAAAATCCATGGCAAGCAGACGGTGGGCTGAAAAGCCTCGAGGGCACAGATAGAAATGCCTGTGCCTCCCGTGCTTGGAAAGGAGGGAATATGGAACTTGGTTTTGGGACAGCACCGTTTTTTATGACGGTGCTTTTTTATTCCCGCTTGTTGCTTCCTTATTACCTGCCAGGCGTTTGCTGAACTTAAATTGAGAAGGGGGAAGTAGGGAGCACATTTAGGGCTTCGGCAATTCATGTCTTGTAAAAAAGGTTCTAAAGATAAAGGAAGATTTTTAATGAAAGGGATTTTGCCTAAGATAGCTTCGATTGTTTTGGTTTTGACATTGCTCGTAACGGTTCTCGGCGGTACCGGGCGAACAGAACCAGAAGTACTAAGGGGAGCAACCACTACCAGCCTTTACGACACAGGCTTGTGGGATTATCTGGAGGACATATTTGAGGAAAGATATAACGCCGACTTGCAGATAACAGCTAAAGGCACTGGTATGGCTTTGCAGTTGGGTAAAAATGGCGATGTGGATGTGGTTACCGTCCATGACCCCGCTCAAGAGGCAGCATTTATAGCCGGTAACTACTCCGCTACAGCACAAAACTTTAGTGCGGAGCGAGTCACCTGGGCTTATAACTATTTCATCATCGTAGGCCCGGAAACTGACCCCGCAGGCGTTGGTAACTTGACTGGCAGCCTGGCTCCAGAAGAAGCCTTCGAAAAAATTCAGATAGAGGGGGCGGCTCACAATGAGACGGTAAAATTCGTCTCTCGAGGGGATAACTCGGGAACTCACGGCAAGGAAAAAGCCATCTGGGCATCAGCCGGCTATAATTATACAGCGGATATTCAAGGGGAAGGAGCGGCTGCTGGCTGGTATATCGAAGCGGGGACAGGCATGGGGGCAACACTGGTTATGGCTGACGAGATGATGGCTTACACCCTGACAGATAAGGGAACCTTCCTGGCTTACCAGGGTGACCTGGATTTGGTACCCTTGGTAGTCGCAGGGGATATTCTGCTCAATGTCTATGCGGCTATCATCTGCAAAAACGGTAGCCATTATGAGATGGCTAATAATCTGGTAAATTTCCTCAGAGCACCTGATATCCAGGCTTTAATCGCCGGATTCGGCGTGCCAGAATATGGAGAATCACTGTTCAACCCTTGGGATCCAGATATTTGCGGGTTGCCCTAACTATTAGGAGGTGTGACATTCTGGTAATAGCAGCGATAGTGAAGTGTAAGAAGTGCGGTGCTGAGGGCAGGTCAGACTGGAAGTTCTGCCCTAAGTGCGCTGCCAAGATTACCTGCACTGGCAAGTACGAAGCCTGTGCCAAGAAATCCCGACAGAGTCGGGATTAAAGTAGGTAGGAGCAATTGACTGAAATATGGGACGGCCTTACTAAGGCCATAGAACTCTTGATCTCCCTCGACCCGGAAGTGATGGAGATAGCTGGAAGGTCCTTGACTATTTCGGGGACAGCTTGCGTTCTGGCTTCTCTGATCTGTATACCGCTGGGGAGCTTAATACACTTCCATCACTTCCGGGGGAAGAGGGCCTTAATAAATATCATCCAGACGCTGTTCACTGTGCCCACAGTCCTTGTTGGCTTGTTTGTTCTGGTGTTATTTTCCCGGGCCGGGCCACTGGGTTTCTTCGGTATACTTTTTACGCCCCCTGTTATGGTGGTTGGCCAGATGATATTAATCACTCCTCTGCTGCTTGGTTTCACCATTTCCGCGTTGAACGGTGTAAGCAAGGAGATTGCGGATACTGCCACGTCGCTTGGTGCCAGCGGTTTTCAGACCGCCTGGCTTGTGCTGAAGGAGGCGAGGTATGCTGTGCTGGCGGCTGTGATAATGGGTTTTGCCAGAGCCATATCGGAAGTCGGATGTGCTCTGATGGTCGGCGGAAATATCAGAGGAGCCACCAGGGTCATTACCACAGTAATATCATTGGAGGCATCCAAAGGCAACTTAGAGTTGTCAATAGCGCTAGGCATAATTCTTTTATTCCTGGCACTCATCATTAACATTGTCCTGAATAGGTTGCAGCAGAGGTAATTATGTCTTTAATACAAGTGGCTGGTTTAACCCATACTTATGGTGAACGAGAGGTATTACAAGACTTGAACCTGAGTATCGGCAGGGGTGAGGTTTTCGCCTTGATTGGCCCGACCGGGGCGGGCAAAACAACGCTCTTACGTATTATAGGCCTGCTGGAAGTCCCTGGCGCGGGGGAAATCTATTTTGACGGCAAATGCATCCCCCGGTCAGGGAAACAAAGATTGGAAATACGTCGTCGGATGTCATTTATACACCAGAAACCTCAGGTATTTAATTTGAGCGTCTATGACAATGTTGCCTGTGGCTTAAGATGGAGGGGAGAAAAAAGGAATAGGATTGCTGAGAAAGTTGACCATATTCTGGAAATGGTGGGGTTAGAAGGCTATAAGAATAG
This sequence comes from Dehalococcoidia bacterium, assembly GCA_036514775.1. Taxonomy (GTDB): domain Bacteria; phylum Chloroflexota; class Dehalococcoidia; order GIF9; family AB-539-J10; genus RBG-13-51-36. The sequence continues at coordinate 16,837 of DATBWO010000019.1, forward strand.
AAACGGCCGGACGCTTTCTGGAGGAGAGGCGCAGAGAGTAGCTTTAGCCAGGTCCCTGGTGCTCGAACCCGAGGTGTTGCTATTGGACGAGCCGACGGCTAACCTTGACCCTGTTTCCACAGCAAAGATTGAGCAATTGATTTCATATGTTGCCAGGCAATGCAACACTACCATGATAATGGCCACGCATGATATGTCTCAAGGGCAGCAACTCGCTGACAGGATAGGGGTGCTTCTTGCTGGCCGACTTGTCCAAACAGGCAATGCCACCGATATATTCCGCTTGCCCCAAAACGAAGAAGTGGCTAATTTTGTCGGTATGGAGAACATCATAGAAGGCATAATAGTTGCCAGCAACGACGGTATAGCCACAGTCAATATAAGTGGCAATCCCGATGGGATCGGGATACAGGCAATTTCCAGCTATCCGGTCGGAAAGGAAGTATATGCTTGCATCAGGCCTGAAGATATCACTTTAGCTTTATCTGGCACCCAGAGTTCGGCGAGGAATTCCTTTCAGGCCAAGGTTACCCGAGTAACTACGCTGGGACCGCTTAGCCGGGTGGAAATAAATTGTGGCTTCCGATTAATAGCCCTGGTCACCAAAATATCAGTAGAGGAATTGAACTTGCAAGCGGGCAGGGAAGTCTATGCTACTTTCAAAGCTACCGGCGTGCATATTATGGAAAGGGACTCCAGTCAATGACTAAAATCCTGGACGATTTAATTTCCAGCTTAAGCGGAGACAGCGTAGTCCGTGAGGTATATACATGTGTCTTCTGGACCGCAGTGCTTGCTCAGCACTGCGGTCTGGCCTCTACTTTCCATGAGCCACATCCATCTCACAGGTCAGTGAGAAATGCGGGGAGCTTAACTGGACTATCGGCATTAGAGCTGGCACAGTATGCCAGGTCGGATAATGTTCTGGAGGCATCTATTGGAATGGCAGCCATTAATTCGCTAGTAGATATTGATGAAGCTAGGTGTGTTAAAGAAAATGCATTTGATGTTCTGGCACGGAAAGGCAGGGGCAAAAATATAGCTATAGTAGGTCGCTTTCCGTGGATTCCCAAGCTGCGAGCGGTAGCAAGAACGCTTTGGGTCATCGAGCAAAGCCCTCAAGAGGGAGAATTGCCAGCAGAGGCGGTGGCAGAGGTATTGCCTCAAGCTGACGTGGTTGGGCTTACGGGGACTTCATTCATAAATCACACTGTTGACAGGTTGCTAGACTTAAGTAAGAATAGCTTTGTTGTAATGGTGGGGCCCACCACGCCTTTATTGCCAGTTTTGTTTGATTACGGTGTGGATATCCTTGCTGGAGTGAGGGTAGTCGAACCTGACAAGACAATTCGTTCTATCAGCCAGGGTGCCATTTTCAGCCAGGTGGAAGGGGTGAGGCTTGTAACCATGGCTAAGGGAGAGAAAGAATGACTGGAATTCTTGATTCTTTCGGACGGAGCATAAATTACCTCCGGATTTCAGTTACCGACCGTTGTAACCTGCGCTGTATCTATTGCATGCCCCCCGGAGGTGTCCCACAAATTTCTCATAGCGAGGTTCTTTCTTACGAGGAAATTCGGACTGTTGTACTGGCGGCAGCAGAGCTGGGCATCAACAAGGTAAGGCTCACTGGTGGTGAGCCTTTGGTTAGGGCTGACTTCCCCCAGCTTGTTAAGATGCTCTCTAAAATTGAGGGAATCGAAGAGCTGTCTTTGACGACAAACGGGACAGTTCTCAAGAAATATGCTCTGGAGCTTAAGGAAGCGGGCTTGTCCAGAGTTAATGTTAGCCTGGACACACTTAAACCCGATAAATTTCGATACATAACCCGTCTGGGAGAATTAAAAGCTGTTCTTGAGGGCATCGAGGCAGCCAAGGAAGCTGGCTTCGATCCGGTCAAAATAAACACCGTAGTCATGCGGGGCATAAACGATGATGAAATACTGGATTTCGCCAGGATGACCTATGAAGATGGGTGGCATGTCCGGTTCATCGAGCTTATGCCCTTCAAGGGTGTAGCGGAGTTTGTGCCTTCCGCTGAATTGCGACAACATATTAGTTTGCTTGGCAAGCTTGAGCTTTGTATGCCTGTAGCCAGCAATGGACCTGCTATGTACTACCGCTTATCGGGAGCCAAGGGCACTATAGGCTTCATCAGCCCCCTCACCGAGCTTTCTTTTTGCTCCCGGTGTAACCGTATGCGACTTACTCCAGATGGCAAGCTACGTCCTTGCCTTCTAGGAGAAGATGAGATTGACTTAAGGGTGCCGCTACGCAATAATGTCTCGATTGAGGAGCTAAAGAGCCTGATTCTGAAGGCAGTTGCTTCCAAGCCGGAGCATCACCAACTGAATGGAGGCACTACTAGGTTGGTAAAGCGAAAAATGTCGCAGATTGGAGGTTGAGAATGGAGTCAAGGCAAATTCGCATGATAGACGTTACCCAGAAAAAAGAAACAGAACGCCAGGCGATAGCTAAAGGCAAGGTGCAGATGAAGCCTACTACCCTGGAACTTATCCGTAAAGGGGAACTAAAAAAGGGGGACGTCTTAGCCGTAGCGAAAACGGCTGGAATCATGGCTGCCAAAGAGACTTACCGCCTTATACCTTTGTGTCACCCTCTCCAGCTCACCCACATTGCAGTTGAATTTGATCTGCCCGAAAAAGGCTCCGACGAAGTCGGAGTTGAAATCACCGCCAGCGTCAAAGGAGTTGGGAAAACAGGATTTGAAATGGAAGCGCTGGTAGCGGTATCTGTGAGTGCTCTGACTATTTATGACATGTGCAAAGCAGTGGATAGAGGTATGACCATCGGAGAGATTCACCTGGTAAGGAAGAGTGGAGGTAAAAGCGGGCTTTATCTAGCCGACTAACTCTTGCAGCACCATCTTAACCACTTCGGGAATTGCCTGCTCCACCTCAGGCGTGCATTTCTCGCTAAAGCTAGTAATGTCTTTGGCCTCCACAGCGAATATAGTGATTGTTGGAGGCATGGCTAAGTCAAGCATCTTTCCTAATTCCAGAGCAGTGGCAAGGTTTATTTGATGAGGCGAGGAAAAGTGTTTGGTGAGGGAGAAATCTTCGGGCCCAATACGATATATCTGGCCGGTATTCCCTTCCCTGGTTTGGATGGCATCAATGATAATAACTTTATCATAGCCTACAATAGAATCTAAAAGGTTGAGGCCAGCTCCGCTTGTTTCAGCTACAGTTACCTGGGGGCTGTTGAGTTGCTTCCCAACCTCTCGCGCCACCCTAATCCCCGCTCCGTCATCAGAGAGAATGGGATTTCCAATGCCTAAAACCAGGGTTTTCACCTTTCCTCTACAAGAACAATAATCACTCACCCTGCTGTCATTCTGAGCCCCGACTTGTCGGGGCGAAGAATCTTGGTGCTCTTTTTAGACCCTTCGCTTCGCTCAGGGTGACATGGAGTGGTTGAATGCTTTTGCGAAAACTTACTATGAGATGCCCTGGCTCAGTTTCTTAAGCTCGTTGCCCTGGGCATCATAGATGGTCACTTCCAGAGGCAATTGCCCGGGGAGAGAGTGTGTGGCACAGGACAAGCAGGGGTCATAGGGGCGCCACGCCATCTCAATACGGTTAAGCAATCCCTCAGTTATCACTACTCCGGGCTTTATGAAGTCTTCGGCTGCTTTCTTAATTGACATAAACAAAGGAGCATAGTTATTGGTAGTGCCCACGATCAAGTTACACTTCTTTATCACCCCTCTTTCATCAGTTATGTAATGATGGGTGAGGGTACCTCGCGGTGCCTCCACGATGCCCACTCCTTCATCGGGCGTTGCCGTCGGTATGTTGCGAATATCCGTGCTGGTTATTTCAGGGTCTTGACTGAGCTCCAGCAACCTTTCAGCAGCATAAAGGAGTTCAATCAAACGTGCCCAGTGGGTGGCCAGAGTATAGTTAGCTGGCTTGCCCCCGAGAGTGGAGTACATTTTTTCATACTCTTTCTGGGCTAGAGGAGTTGCCATACCATCAGCGGCATTCAACCGGGACAGAGGTGTAGCTCGATACACTCCACTATTTTTGCCGTCAACAAAACCTTTCCAGCCAATTTTCTTGAGATAGGGAAACTTGAGATAAGTCCAGGGCTCGACTCGTTCAGCTATATGGTCCAGATAGTCCCGGGGAGCATACTTGCAGAACTCTTTACCGTCAGGGCCAACTACTCGTACTTTACCATCATAAAAGTTGACCTTATTGTTTTTATCAACCAAGCCCATATTATAGGACTTTTGAGTAAACGTATCGCTCAGAATCATGTCCAAGTACACTTTATTTTTGAGAACAACGTCGTCGAAGACTTTGAGTGATAATTTGCCAAACTCCACCGACGCTTTGGCTATTTCTTCTATCTTGGCTCTTTCCTCTTCATTTATGGTTCTGCTCACGCCGCCGGGCAGTCCAAAACAGGGGTGTATGGGACGGCCACCGACTGTTTGAATAATCCAGTGATTTTGCTTACGGGTATTGATTACAGCACCACCTAGCTCCAATCCTACCTTGGCGATTACTCCCAGGATATTGCGTTCCGCAGGATGAGCATCTGGCCCCATAACGAAATCAGGGGCAGCAAGGATGTAGAAGTGGGTAGTGTGGTCAGTCACGTAGAAAGCGCTGTAGAGGAGTTCGCGAAGCTTTTTGGCAGTGCTGGTCGGCTCGACATGAAACAGGTCATCTAAAGCTTTGGTGGCTGCCATGTGGTGGGCTTCAGGACAAACGCCGCAGATACGCTGGGTTATCTGAGGCATATCCTCAGCCGGACGTCCCTCAGAAAATTTCTCGAACCCTCTGAGTTCAGGAACCTGGAAATAAACATTGGCTACACTGCCATCCTCTTTGAGGAAGATGGTAATTTTGCCATGACCTTCAAGGCGGGTAATAGGGTCAATCGTTATCTTTTTCATTTTATCCTCGCCCTCCTCAGTAATGAATCTGGCAGACTGTAACGGTAGAAAGTGCCTGCCGGGTCGGGAATATCATCAATTATCCTCTGAATCTCCTCAGGGTCATTGGAGTCAATGATAGACGAGAGAGCACTCAAAAAATGAGCTCCTTGGTCAACTGCGCCTTCTACCGGCCCGTAGCAGCCGGTGCAAGGCATATTGGCCTGGGGACAAAGAGCGCCACAGCCCCCTCGAGTAGCTATGCCATAGCACAATAACCCCTGCTCCAGCAGACACTTTTCCGGCTCAGGGATTATTTCATAAGGGCGATAGAATTTTTTGATTTTCTTTTCCTCTTTCTTACGGGGGCACTCATCGCAAACAGCCTTTACCGAGTGGCTTATGACAGTCCCTTTCGGTGGTAACTTGCCTGAAATCAAAGCTTCAAGGGCAAGCCAGGTAGTCTTTTCTTCGGGTGGACAACCGGGGACGAAATAATCGACATCCACGGTTTGGGCTAGAGTCTTCACCGTGTCGTAGAACTCAGGAAGCTCGAGTTCGCCCTCGGGCACCTTAACTTTCGTCTGAGGATAGATTTTCTTAGGATTATCAGTAGACGGCGTTTCAATGTAGACCCGGTCGAACGTCAGCTGCCGATTGTAGAAGTTGGATAGCCCGGGGATACAGCCTTCATAAGAACAAGAGCCATAAGCTATCATTATTTTGGATTTGGCTCGCAGAAGATGGGCCATGTGCTCATTTTCTTCATTCCGAATAGCTCCGTTGAAAAGGCAGACATCTACACTCTTATCCGCCATCTTCTCTACGTCAGCATACTTGAAATCCAGGCCCACCGGCCAGAACACGATGTCGGCAACCTCAGCTAGCTTCAGTATCTTTTCATGTATAGCCAGAGTTGCAATCTCACATCCACCACAACTAGCCGCCCAATAAAGAGCTATCTTAAGTTTAGCCATGTCTTGCCTCCTTAGAACTTTGCTGGGGAGGACCTAGCGAACTTGGCCCAAGGTTTTTTATGGTTTGGGTAAAATTATTAGTTACCTCAGCAAATTTTGCTCCTTCAGACGCAGAAACCCACTCCAGCCGAACTCTTTCTTCCTCTATCCCAAGCTGTTTCAACATCTTCTTAAGCAGCGGGACGCGGCGCATTGTCTTGTAATTCCCTTCGATATAGTGGCAATCACCGGGATGGCAACCAAGAATTAACACGCCATCAGCACCAATGCTAAGTGCCTTAAGGACAAAAAGAGGACTTACCCTGCCGCTACACATCACCCTGATTATCCTTATATTGGGGGCGTACTGCATTCTGGAAGTGCCAGCCAGGTCAGCACCAGCATAAGAGCACCAATTACAGCAAAAAGCTACTATTTTTGGTTCAAAGTTGTCCATCTAGCCTTACCTCCTCAAATACTCATCCATATCCCTTGCTGCACGGCGAGCAGCGCCCATAGCGCTTATGACCGTAGCGGCGCCGGTAACTATATCCCCACCAGCCCAGACTCGGTCCTTCATTGTCTTGCCGGTAGTCTCATCAGCCATTACCGTATCATGCTTAGTTGTCTTCAAATCAGGAGTAGTTTGAGCGATAAGGGGATTGGGACGGGTGCCTAAGGCAGCTACCACCATATCCAGATCCAGGATAAACTCACTTCCTTCTTTGACAACAGGGCGCCGCCGACCGCTCTCATCAGGCTCACCCAGCCCCATCTCGTAACACTCCATGCCAACTACCCAGCCCGACTCATTGCCGATATACCTCTTCGGGTTGGTCAGCAGCTTGAACTGGATTTCCTCCTCCTTGGCATTCTCAACTTCCTCACGACGGGCAGGCATCTCTACCTCTGAGCGACGGTAGATAATGTAAACAACGTCAGCCCCAAGCCGCAGAGCACACCGGGCTGAGTCCATAGCTACATTACCACCACCAATCACTGCCACCCTTCTGCCCACCAACACCGGCGTATCATATTCAGGAAACTGGTATGCCTTCATCAGATTAACCCGGGTCAGGAACTCATTCGCTGAATAGATACCATTTAAGTTCTCGCCGGGAATGTCCATAAACATGGGTGCTCCGGCACCAGTACCCAGGAAAATAGCATGGTAGCCGCTCTTTAGTAATTCATCCAGCGTCACCACCTTTCCCACTACCGAATCCAGCTCAATCTTCACTCCCAGGGAAGCGACGTAGGCAACCTCAGCCTGCACAATTTCTTTGGGCAGCCTGAACTCGGGGATGCCATACATAAGCACCCCGCCAGCCACATGCAATGCTTCAAAAAGAGTAGCGCTATAGCCGAGCTTGGCTAAATCGGCAGAGGCAACCAGTCCGGCTGGTCCTGAGCCGACCACCGCCACCCGTTTACCAGTTGGTCTGGGCGGCTTTGCTCTGGGGTTTAGAGCTCTCATATTAGCCCGCTCCCAATCAGCCACGTAACGCTCCAAGCGTCCGATGGCAATAGGCGCTCCTTTCTTAGCTAGCGAGCATGCTTGTTCACACTGTGTCTCTTGCGGGCAGACCCGCCCGCAGATGCCGGGCAGGCTATTCTTATCCTTGAGTATCCTTACCGCTTCGGGCATATTATCGTCAAGGATAGCCTTGATAAAGCCGGGGATATCTATCTCCACCGGGCAGCCATCAGTACAAGGATGCTTGGGACACTGGAGACAACGGCTTGCCTCGGCTTTAGCCTGCTCGGCGCCGTAACCCAAGGCAACCTCGGTAAAGTTTTTACCCCGTGTCTTGGGGTCCTGCTTTATCATTGGCTCTCTGTTGAGATTTGCCTTAGCCATATATGTTGTTCAGACCTCCATTCAACAACGCTTGCCCACCTGAGCCTGCCAATGCTCAAAAGAGCGTTTCTCCTCATCAAGGTAAATACGCTGCCGGGCTGAGAGCAAGTCCCAGTCTACCTGATGCCCGTCAAAATCAGGCCCGTCCACGCAGGCAAACTTGGTTACGCCACCAACGGACACCCGGCAACAGCCACACATCCCGGTGCCATCAACCATTATTGGATTCAGGCTAACAATAGTTTTCACCCCGAAAGGCCGGGTGGTCAGGGCACAGAACTTCATCATGATGGTCGGGCCAATGGCAATGACTCGGTCAACTTTCTCCCCACTCTCAAGCAGCTCCTTCAGTGGCACAGTTACTACCCCTTTGCGACCATACGTGCCATCATCGGTAGTAACTATCAGCTGGTGGCTGACACTGCGTAGCTTATCTTCCCAGAAGAGTAAGTCCTTGCTCCGTGCCCCCAAAATGGAGATAATCTTGTTTCCCTTCTCTTTTAGCGCCCTGGCAATAGGCGCTATGGGCGCAGCACCAACCCCTCCCGCCACACAGACTACAGTACCAAATTTGTCAATATGCGCTGGTACACCAAGGGGACCAACAAAGTCAGCAATAGCGTCACCGGCTTTCAGAAACGCCAGCCTAAAGGTTGTCGCTCCCACTTCCATAAACACTGTGGTAACACTGCCTTCCTTCTCATTCCAGTCAGCAAGCGTCAGGGGAATACGCTCGCCCCTTTCATCAATCCTGATGACAACAAATTGCCCCGCCAGCGCTTTTCTAGCAACTGCCGGTGCTTCGATTTTGAAAAGATGAATTTTCGTCGCTAAAGTCTCTCTATAAGTAATCCGAAACATTTTGTAAACTCCATCTCAATTCACTTGGCTAAATAAAGCTTCTACCTGAGCTAGAATTTGCTCATCGGTGAAGTGATGCATGGCAATAGCTCCCGAGGGGCAGGCAGCACCTGTTACAGGAAAACCCCACAATTTTGGGCTGAAACCCGTTCCTTTTCATACCAGTACTCCTTCTACCTGAGCCACAATCTCTTCGTTAGTAAACTGTCTTGCAGTTATCGCTGCGCTAGGACATGCACCAGCACAAACCCCGCAACCTTTGCACAACGCCTCATTAATTTGGCAGGCTTTCTTTTCCTCGTCAAAAGAAATAGCACTAAAAGGACAGAGTTCAAGACAGATCTTGCAACCGGAGCATTTCTCTTCATCAATGGCTGAAACGGCGGCCTCGAGTGTAATTCTGCCTTTGCTTATCATTGCCAGGACCCTTGCTGCTGCTGCTGAAGCTTGGGCTACAGTATCGGGAATATCCTTGGGACTCTGGCAACAACCGGCAACAAAAATCCCCTCAGTAGGTGTAGCTACCGGATCAAGTTTAGGATGCCTCTCCAGGAAAAAACCCGTCGCCTTTTGACTTATAGTAAAACGATTTGCCACTTCTCCAGCATCGGCTTGAGGCTCCACAGCATTACACAAAATAACCATGTCCACCGGAATACGGAGCATGCTTCCCAGAAGAGTATCCTCAGCGACCACGATAAGTTTTCCCTTTTCTTCATCATTTATAGCCCGATCGGTGACTTGAGCTACCTTTCCCCGGACAAAGTTGACTCCTTCGTCTGAAAGACGCTTATAAAATTCCTCGTATCCATCTCCGAAAGAGCGCATATCTATGTATAGCTGGTAGACATCCGCGTTTGGTAGCTCCTCTTTAATATAATTTGCTTGTTTTAAGGCATACATACAGCAAACACGCGAGCAATACTCGTGGTAATTCTTATCTCGGCTGCCAACACAATGCACTATGGCCACGCTCTCTGGTTCCCTGCCATCTTTAAGTTGGATTTTCCCTCCTGTGGGGCCTGTAGGGCTCACTATCCTCTCAAATTCAAGTCCGGTTATAACACCGTCGTATTTACCATAGCCATATTGAGAAATGCGTGTTGGATCCATGAGGCCGAAACCAGTGGCTAAGATTATCGAGCCCACTTCAACCTCGAGAATCTGATCCTGCTGATTAAAGTCTATTGCCCCCGCGCTGCATAACTTTATGCAAGCTCCGCATTTCTTTCCCCCCGATTTGATATAAATACAGATATTGGGATCAATAGTGGCAACGTTGGGCACAGCTTGGGGAAAAGGAATATAAGCAGCTTTTCTCTTTGTTAGGCCTAGCTCAAATTCGCTATCTGTTTTGTAAGGGCATTTTTGCATGCATACAGCACAGCCAGTACACTTACTCTCATCCACATATCTTGCCTTCTTTCTTATTTTTGCCTTGAAATTTCCCACGTACCCTGAAACCTCCTGCACCTCACTATAGGCTAACAGTTCAATGTAAGGGTGTGAGCCTACCTCACTCATCTTTGGAGTAAGGATACATTGAGAACAATCTAAAGTGGGGAACGTCTTGTCAAGCTGAATCATATGCCCGCCGATTGAGGGCTCCCTTTCTACCAAATAGACTTTATGCTCAGAGTTGGCAATTTCCAAAGCAGCTTGAATTCCGGCAATCCCTCCGCCTACAATTAGAGTATTAGGATTATAGGGGGCCTCCTTAACTTCTAAGGCCTCCTGGTAATGAACACGCCTCACCGCAGCGTCAACCAAAGCCTTCGCTTTCTCTGTATTTGCCTCTTTGTCTTCATTGATCCAAGAGCATTGCTCCCTTATATTTACCATTTCGAATAGATAACGATTTAAACCGGCGCTCTCACAAACCCGGCGGAATGTGAGCTCATGCAACCTCGGGGAGCAAGAAGCGACTATAACACGATTAAGGTTATATTCCTTAATGTCTTTTCTAATAAGGTCTTGCCCTGGGTCGGAACACATGAATACATAATCACGGGATAGCACTACTCCAGGCAATGTCCCGGCATATCTTGCTACCTCTGCCACGTCAACTGTTGCTGCAATATTCACTCCACAGTGACAAACATAAACACCAATCTTCACTTCTTCCATTTCATTCCCTCATCATTGCCTCGGCAACAAGCTCAGTTATATCTTTAACCTGCATAGTCTCTGCCTTGCCCATAGAGAGCACACTGTCCCTATAGTTGAGGAAGCAATAAGGGCAGGCAAGAGCTATAATATCAGCGCCTTTTTCAACAGCCTGCTCCACTCTTATATCAGAGAACCTTTCCCCTTTCGGCGTATCCATCCAGATTCTACCACCGCCACCACCACAACAAAGACCATCTTCACGAGCATCGGGAAACTCTATTAATTCCAAGCCGGGAATGCTTTGCAGGATCTTCCTTGGCTCATCATAAATATTATTATGTCTACCCAGATAGCAAGGGTCAGAATAAATTACCTTTTTGTTTATCTCTCTGGATAGCTTTAATTTCCCTTGTTCGATAAGCGAAGCCAGGTATTGGGTGGTATGAAGTACTTCGAATTTACTCCCTAGCTCAGGATATTCATTCTTAAATGTGTGGTAGCAATGAGGTGAGGAAACTACCACGGTCTTAACGCCCTTGCTGTTAAAGAGATTAATATTGTTTTGAGCCAGACTTTGAAACGTCTCTTCATGCCCGGCTTTTCTAATTGCCTCGCCACAGCATTTTGCTTCAGTGCCTATAAGGCCATAATCAATCCCAAGCTTATTGAAGATTGTGGCATTAGCCCGAGCCACTGTTTTTGTATCGGGGTCATAGGATGGAACACAGCACGGAAAATAAAGTATTTCGGTACCCGGAGCAAAAAATTTCACATTAAGGTCTTTAGCCCAGTCATTTCGCTTTTCCGCCGCCTCACCAAACGGATTACCTACACCGGCAATGTTCTTAGCTGAAATCCTCAAGGCATCAGGGACAACTCCGATGCCCAGGCTAGCTACGGCTCGGCGTATAGCTCTCATTACATCGATTATCTCGACGCCTCGAGGGCAGCGCTGAACGCAAGCCCCACAGGTAGCGCAGATCCAAACGTCCTCAGCCGCGAAATCAGTTGCTCCCAGTTGAGCTTCATGCATGATGCGGCGAACCATAAAGCTTCGCACTGTATTCCAGGGACAGGTTCCGGTGCATAGACCACACTGGTAGCACAATTTAAGGGGTTCACCACCAGCCTCGAGTATCACGTCTGTAGCTTCTTTGTAAGGACTTAGCACTTTCATTTTAGTTTACCTGACCTTTCAGAATTGGCTACAAAAAAAGGTGGCCTTACGAAAGCATTGTAACCACCCTTTTTCTCCGTAACATACATTGAAGCACGGCTGGGAAGTATAACAAATCCCGGCAAAGAAGGCAAGCCCTCCTGGGACATCACTCGGTTAAGGGGATTACCGATTTAAAGGTGGATTCAGGGCATAAGGGGTAATTGAATAAGTAACAGTGCTTGGGCAACAAGCAGGGGCAGGAGACCGCCGGCCAAACCAATTAGAATCCATTTACGAAATGTCATAGGATAACCTGTCCGCTTTTCCAGCATGCCCAGAGCCATAATATTGGCTGTAGAGCCAACCATGGTGATGTTACCACCATAACACGCACCCTGAAGCAATGCCCACCAAATTGGAAAGTTATTAACCCCAGCCGCTCCCAAAGCCTGAACTACGGGGATGAGTGCGGCTACCAAAACCACGTTATCCAGTGCCGCTGAGCCGAGAGCAGACCCCAAGGCCATAATTATAGTGAGTAACACCGGGCTAGCTGTTAGCCCTGTAAAAGCGTTTGAAATCTTACCGGTAACACTGGTATAGGCAAGACAGCCGGCCTTAGAAAACAAGAACATGAAGAAAATCAATGTCCACCAGTCAACACCGCTCTCTAAATATTCCCTGGCCTTGGCTCTTTTCCACAGCATAGCAATCCCAGCGCCTGCGATGGAAGTAGCCACAAGCAGCGTATCCTTTTCTACACCAAATAGCAGCTCCAGGCGGTAGTGCAAAGCAAGGCAAATCACCACACCGAGGAATAGGGCGATTCCCCCCTTGAAAAAAGTTTTATCTTTTACTTCAGACCATTCGTCCAAAGTAGCAGTGCCGCTTTCTAACTGGGCATTAATCCGAGTCTTAAGTAATTTGAGGTCACTACGTTGCCATACCAAAATTATGACCACGAGGCAAATGAGGCCAATAAAACTAACTGGGAAAGACCACCTCATAAAATCTTCAAAAGTCAGTCCAGCTCTGAGGGCTACCAATATTCCAATGGGATTCCCCAGAACAGTCCAAGAACTCCCGATATTTGTGGCCAGCACAACTGCTATAACATAATTTACTGGGTTAATCTTATAACGTTCGCAAAGCTCAAATACTAGTGCTGTCATAAAAAGTATAGAGGTTACTTCGTCTACACAGGCAGCCATAATCGAGGAAAGGAGTAAAAGAGAAATCATGATGCTCCTCGGCTCATATCTAGCCAGTTTGAGCATTTTTATGCCCAGCCAGCGGAAGAAGCCGGTATCTCGGAGAAGCGCAACCACTACCATCATGCCTATTAGAAAAACAATAACATCTAGATTCATGAATTCTATGGCATGCTTTATGTCCATTGTGCCAGTGAGAAGCAAAATCACTATACCTATAAAAGCTATGCCGACCCTGAATCTCCAAAACATTAAAGTCCCCACAACCAAAGATAGAAAAATGGTAGCTGCCAGGGTTTGGTGCGTATCTCTTAGCCACCAGTAACACAGGAACGCAATTGCTATAATAATGGCCGCGAAAATAGCAAACTGTTTTGGTGTTCCCGGGATACTACCACTCTTCAGTTCTTTTACCATCTTTTTACCTTTTGCCGCGTTCGCTTGCTACTACTCCGAGGACTCCGTTTACTAGCCGTGAAGAAGACTCACTGCCAAAAGCTTTGGCTAACTCTATAGCCTCATTTATAGCTACCTTGATGGGGGTTTTGTCATCAAATAAAATTTCAAAAATAGCCAGTCGCAAGATATTCCTATCAATGATGGACATCTGTTCTACGGGAAAGGCTGGGGCAAACTTTTTAATGAGAGCATCAAGCTCAGATTTGTTCTGCAGCACTCCTCTCACAAGCGCCTCACTGAAGCTAAGTGCTTCTTGATTCAATGTTTCCCCGGCTCTTAAGCGAGCTAAAGCTTCCTCCAATTTGTGCTTCGCGCAATCAAGCTCATAAAGCACCTGGAGAGCAGCGATTCTTGCCTTTCGCCTGATACCAACCATTATTTGTTTACCTCTGGGAAACTTCGTTTTTCAGGGGGTACTAGTTAGTCGGGCCTTCTGTACGTGCTAGCAGCGCTATATCCTCAACTCCTGATATATTGAAAGTTTGGAGCTCGGACTTGATTCGCCTGATTAAACCGCTAAGCACTTTCCCGGGACCTATCTCATAAAAGGCAGTGGCTCCTCTGTGCATCATATATTCCACTGACCCTTGCCATCGGATGCAATTGCGAAGTTGCTTCACTAATTCTGTTTTTATCGAATCAACATCGGTTAACGGCCGGGTGGTCAAATTAGATATTACAGGAATAACTGGCGGGTGAAATCTAAAGCTGGAGACGGTTTTACTGAATTCAGCTAAGACTGGTTCCATTAAGGCGGAATGAAAAGCCCCGCTAACCTTTAGAGGGATAAGGGCGCGAACACCTCTTGCCTTAGCTAATTTGTTGGCTTCAGCCAAAGCTTCAATAGCCCCGCTGACTACGATCTGTCCGGGACAATTTATATTGGAGATTTCGGTTCTACTTTGAAGGCATATATCTTTAACTGTTTCTTCATCAAGCCCTATCACAGCTAGCATGCTCCCGGGATTTTTTAGCCCAGCTTCATACATTAATCTCCCTCTTTCTCGGACAAGCAAAACAGCATCGGCCAAGCTAAGCGCACCGGCAGCCACCAGAGCAGTATATTCACCCAAGCTATGTCCCGCAACAAAAGTGGGAGATGGGAAATGAGCTATGGTTGCCTCCTCAAGCGCTTTAAGGCAGGCAATGCTGACGACTAGTATTGCTGGCTGGACGTTATGCGTCTTTGTTAATTCCTCTTCTGGACCTTCAAAGCATAGACGGGAAAGGGAAAAGCCTAAAGAAGCGTCAGCTTCATCAAAGACTTCCCTGGCTGAAGGATAGCTGTTATACAGGTCCAATCCCATACCAGCGCTTTGGGAGCCCTGCCCTGGGAAGACATAAGCTACCTTGGATAACTTGGCCATGCAAACTATTTCTTGATGGGCTTGACCTCGATTGTTTCTCTATCATTGTACCAGCCACAGTTATGGCAAACATGGTGAGATAGCTTGGGGCTGTGACAATGTGGACAAACATCCATAGCCGGTGGGGTTAGTCTAAGGTGGCTGCGCCTTTTCCCCTGGCGCGCTTTAGCAGTTTTTTTCTTAGGTAGTGGTGCCATTTGAATTCGCCTCCTTCATTTCACCCCACGAAAATCTTACGGTTTTCGTGGGAACCCCGTCAATTCCGAATCAAGATCATACGGGGTTAGTTCATTCCCGGGCAGTCAAGTCGACATAGTGGTTTCATGGGCAAATTTAACAGTATATATTGCCGTATTAGCTCGCTCAGGTCAAGTATATTTTTATCATCGATAGTGAACTCTTCCGATTGTTCCGGTGCAGAGGGTGCTAAATCACCAGACACATCAGATATTGGAAGAAATTCTTCTTCCGCAGTGAAACTTATAGGGCATAAGAATGTATCAAGGCAGCGGCTACATATGAGTTTTACCTCAGCAGTTAGTTTACACTGGGCTAACACTCCCCGACTGATATGAATCAACTTTACAGTTCCTTCCACAAAACCTTCAATTTCCTCACCGATTGTCCCGCTTATATCATGGCTTTGGCTAGAGCCAACGGCCTCTTTTAGCAACTGAGATATATTTATCGAAGCTCTCAAAGGTTCTCTTTCCATCTGTCACAGCCTAGAAATTTAAGTCGAGGACAAAGTATAATAACTATTCATAAGAGGTTCAAGTTTTGGAAGTAAAAAACGATTGTTATATCACCTTGGGCGGAATCAGATTCTTCGCCCCGACAAGTCGGGGCTCAGAATGACAGAAGGGAGTGTTAAACAATCTTGGAGATAGAGAAACTGAAGCTAAAGGTACATGATAGCGTCGAATCACAAAGGCGGCAGCTTATCCAGTTGAGCTTGAATATCCATGATAACCCCGAGCTGGGCTTTAAGGAGGAGAAAGCCTCAGCTTGGCTTACTAGCTATCTTGAGAACAGCGGATTTCACGTGGAGCGAGGCATTGCCGGCTTGGCTACAGCCTTCCGAGCGACATACGGCGAGGTGAGCCCAAGAATCGCCTTGCTTGCTGAATACGATGCTTTACCCAAAATAGGACATGGCTGCGGGCATAATATAATAGGTGTTTCAGCAGTCGGGGCTGCTGTGGCTAGTAAGTCTATCATTGACCAGTTAGGAGGCAGCATTGTGGTTCTGGGTACTCCCGGAGAGGAAGTCTTCGGTGGCAAGATAGACATGGTGAAAGCGGGAATCTTCAAAGAAATAGATGTGGCTATGATCGTACATCCTAATACCAGGAACATGCCGACCGAAGATGCGCTCGCCTGTAGCTCCTTGGAAGTGGAGTTTTTTGGCCAGGCAGCTCACGCTGCTGGTCAACCTCACAGAGGCATAAACGCCCTTGACGCTATGATTTTAGCTTTCACCTCGATAAATTCACTGCGCCAGCACATAAGAGGGGATGCACGCATCCATGGCATAATCACTGACGGAGGTGAAGCGCCTAACATAGTGCCTGCCCACAGTGCTGCCGTGTTTTTGGTACGTGCTCTAGATGATGATTATCTTGCTGAGCTGAAGAATAAGGTTCTGAACTGTTTTACAGGCGCATCTGTAGCTAGCGGGGCAAGATTGGAACATAGATGGAGAGATAGGACTTATGCTCCGATGAAAAACAATATGACCTTAGCCGGGCTATTTAAGCAAAATCTAGAATCGCTGGGGCGCAAAGTAGAAGCTTTCGACCCTCATTTTGGCCTGGGCAGCACCGATATGGGAAATGTCAGTCAAGTGGTACCATGCATACATGCCACAGTAGCCATTGCTCCCCTTGAGGTAGTGATACATACACCGGAGTTTGCCGCAGCCGCCGCTTCGCAAGCAGGACAGCAAGGCTTAATGGATGCAGCCAAGACAATGGCTATGACCGTGGCTGATATCCTCCAGCCAGGAACGATTGATAAGATTAAGCAAGAGTTCTACCGTGGTTAAGGTGGGCGTTTCTAATCCAAAGGCAAAAGTCGATGGTATAATTAGTGTAAACCTTGTCCCACCTGATATGAGATTGCTGTAATTTCTGAGAAGGCGCAGCTACATATTAAAATTTCAAGCTATGGGCAAAAATTACCAGGTAGTCATCATTGGTGGTGGACCGGCGGGCCTCACCGCCGGGTTGTATTGTGCCCGCTCGAGGCTTAAGACTTTGCTTATCGAAAAGGGAGTAATTGGCGGGCAAATAACCAACGCCGAGCGAGTGGAGAATTACCCTGGCTTTCCCAAAGGTATTTCAGGTATTGAGTTAGGACAACTTATCCATGAGCAAGCCACTAGCTATGAATTGGAGACCTTGCTTGCCGAGGTTATCAAAGCAGTACCCAGCCCGAGGCATAATCTGGTCAGTACCAGTGAAGGCGATTTTGTATCTGAGTCGATAATCATTGCCTCTGGCTCGCAATTTCGCAAACTAGGCGTGACCGGGGAAGATAAATTTGTGGGTAAGGGAATTTCCTATTGTGCTACCTGTGACGGTCCTTTATTCAAAGGTAAAACAGTGGCTGTAATAGGTGGCGGCGATGCTGCCGTCACTGAGGCTCTCTACCTGAGCAAATTTGCTTCCTCGGTTAAGGTCATCCACCGTCGCAGCCAGCTTCGAGCCAACAAGATATTGCAGGAAAGAGCTATGGCCGAACCCAAGATAGAGTTTATTTGGGATACTGTAGTAACCCAAATTAAAGGCGATGGGCTAGTTAAGCAACTCATGCTAAAAAGCAACAAAAATGCTAAAATATTAACATTAGAGCTGGCGGGTATTTTTGTGGCTATCGGCTCAGAGCCCAATAGTGCTCAGTGGCGGGGATTGTTGCCTTTAGATGAAGGGGGCTACATAATCGCCACTGAACTCATGGAAACGAAGATTCCAGGAATATTTGCTGCTGGAGATGTTCGCCATAATTCAGCCAGGCAGGCGATAACTGCGGCTGGGGATGGCGCTACTGCTGCTATGTCAGCAGAGAGATTTCTGTCATTCTGAGTGAAGCGAGGAGTTTTATGAAAGTTGTTTTACTAGAAGACGTCCCCGGAAAGGGAAAAGCTGGAGAGATAAAGGAGGTAAGCAAAGGGTATGCCAAGAATTTCCTTTTGCCCCGGCGTTTAGCTTTGGTAGCTACCTCTGCGGTCATTAAGCAAGTAGAGTCCAGGCTAGAGAAGGAGAAGCTTGAGGAAAGTATTGACCGGGATAAACTAGCTGAACTGGCTCAGCAAATTGAGGGGAAGGCAATTCGTTTTAGCGCTCGCATGGGTGCCGGAGAACGCTTGTTCGGCTCTATTACCGCTGCTGATATAGCTGAAGAATTAAGTCGGGTCATAGGTTCTGTTATTGATAAGAAGAAGATAGACATAGAGGAATCTTTACGCAAAACAGGCAGCTATGAAGTAGCCGTTAATTTGGCCAGCGACATTAAGCCGAAAATCACAGTGGTTATCGAGGAAGAGAAAGAGATAGAGATAAAGAAAGAGAAGGCGAAGGAGAAGACGAAAGCGAAAGAGAAAGCGAAGGAGAAGGAGGACGAGAAGGAGAAAGAGGACGCGAAGGAGAAAAAGAAGGAAAAGAAAGAGGAGAAGGAGAAGGAGAAGGAGAAGGAGAAGGAGAAGAAAGAGTAAGCATGGCAGAAGAAAAATTACCACCCCACGATATCGAAGCTGAGGAAGCAGTAATTGGATCTCTGCTTATTGACCCTGAGGCTGTATTGAAAGTTGCCATTTCCCTCAAGCCCGAGGATTTTTTTTCGG